>CADBON010000127.1 GCA_902796315.1 Oscillospiraceae bacterium
GCTGCGGCGAATGAGGGGATTCATTTTATTATGAGCGAAGCGAATAACAAGGTTCTGCCGAAGGCAGGTTCTTATTTCATATCGAGCGTAGCGAGATATTTCATACCGCAGGTATTTCATATTGCGTCAGCAATATTTCATTATGTCTTATCGATTCTTTTGCAGTCAGTTTTCTTTTTCGGTACAGCAGTACAAATCCTATGCTCGCCACAATTAGTAACAGCGGATTTTGCTGTTTGAAAAGTGCTGTGATAATTATGAGTTCAGGGTGGTAATTATGGAATTGTGGGACGCCTACGACGAAAAATTGAATAAAATTGACGGCGTCGTTCTGGTTCGCGGAAAGCAGATTCCCGATGCTTGTTTTCATTTGGTGTGCGAGATCATCGTAAAACACCAAGACGGGAGTTATCTCGTTATGCAACGGGACAAAAGCAAACATCTCGGCGGAATGTGGGAGGCCACAGCGGGAGGTTCCGCATTGCAAGGCGAGAATCCTGTATCCTGTGCTCGCAGAGAACTGTATGAGGAAACGGGAATTGTTGCCGATCATTTGATCGAAATCGGAAGGGTACTCCACCACGAGCACAAGTCGTTTTATGTGGAGTACCTTTGTGTGACCGACGTTGATAAGGATAGTATTATTTTGCAAGAAGGAGAGACGGTTGATTTCAAATGGATCACTGCCGATGAACTGAGGAAACTTTCCAAAGATGAGTTGGCAACGCAACGGATTCTCAATTTCATCGAGGAACTGAATTAACAATTTTTCTTAATCAATAAATCAAAGAAGATGACTGAGTGCTGAACTCAGCCATCTTCTTTTTTAGAGTGTCTCCTTTTGGGGGTTTCGTTCACGACCGGGAGTCGGTCGGTTGGCTCTTGCCGTGACAGGCGCCGTTCAGGGAACAGTTGGCGCAATCACAGCCGCAGCTGTGTTTCCCCGCTTTTTTATTCTTGACGCTTCTGCGGACGATCAGCGCCACGATGACGGCAACGGCCAAAACGAGAAGGATATCGACGACGTGAGCCGCAAGCCACGCAAACATGGAAACACACCTCTTTCTCAATTATTTCTTTGACGATTCCACCGTGAGTTTTTCCGACTCATGATAGGGACGGAACAGCATATACCCGAGGAAGGCCAGCACGGCGATCGCGAAGATCAGCCCCACGATCTGTACGCCGCCGGTGAACAGCAGACCGAACTGGTAAACCATCAGGCCGATGGCGTAAGCGAACACGCACATATAGGCGATGGCGAACGCCGTCCACTTGCCGTTGTTCATCTCGCGCTTGATGGCGCCCATGGCGGCGAAGCACGGCGCGCAGAGAAGGTTGAAGATCAGGAAGGCGAACGCGGCCAGTTTGCCGTGCCCGTCGGAGATGGCGTTGAAATCGGCGTTGACGTTGCTCCAGATCTGCGAGCCCTCTTCATCGAGTTCGTCGTCCTCGGTTTCGGCCTCGTAGTTATACAGCACGCCGAAGGTGCCGACAACCTCTTCTTTTGCGACCAGGCCGGTGACCGTCGCGACGGACGCACGCCACGAACCGAAGCCCAGCGGCCGGAAGATTGGCGACATCACGTTGCCCACGCTCGCAAGGATGGAATCATCCATCGGCGTGACTTCGGAAGCGTTGATCCCCATATCGTCGGCGACGCTCTGCACGTACTCGTCCGTCCAGAGAGTTTCGTCCTCGGCGAGTTCATCGACCATGCCGAAGCGGCCGTTGACCGTGCCGAGACTGCTCATGGCCCAGATGACAATGGACGAAACAACGATGACGGTGCCCGCACGTTTGATGAAGGACCAGCCGCGCTCCCACGTGCCGTGCAGCACGTTCTTCCACGAGGGGATGTGGTAAGCGGGCAGTTCCATCACGAACGGAGCCGGATCGCCGGCAAACATCTTGGTCTTTTTCAGCATAATGCCGGAAATGATGATGGCGGCCATACCAATAAAGTAAGCGGAGGTCGCCACCCAGCTCGAACCGCCGAACAGGGCGCCGGCGATCAATCCGACGATGGGCATTTTGGCGCCGCAGGGAATGAAGCAGGTGGTCATTATGGTCATACGGCGGTCGCGCTCGTTTTCGATCGTGCGCGAAGCCATAACGCCGGGGACGCCGCAGCCCGTGCCGACCAGCATCGGGATAAAGGACTTGCCGGAAAGGCCGAACTTGCGGAAGATGCGGTCCATAATGAAGGCGATACGCGCCATATAGCCGATGTCCTCCAAAACGCAGAGCATCAGGAACAGGACGAGCATCTGCGGGACGAAGCCGAGCACGGCGCCGACGCCCGCGACGATACCGTCGGAAATCAGACCGACGAGCCAGCCGGAAGCGCCCCAGCCCTCGAGCAAAGCGCGCGAACCCTCGATCAGCCACTCGCCGCCGAAGACGTCGTTGGTCCAGTCGGTCAGGAAGGTGCCGATGCCGATACCGCCGTCCGCGATGGACTTGCCCATGCTCAGCGAATAGACGAGGAACATGATCGCGGCGAAGATCGGCAGCGCCAGCCAGCGGTTGGTGATGATCTTATCGACCTTATCGGACACGGTCAGCGCGCCGGCCGATTTCTTTTTGTAACAGCCCTTCAGAATGGAGGCGATGTAGAGATAGCGTTCGTTGGTGATGATGCTCTCGGCGTCGTCGTCCAGTTCTTTTTCCGCCGCCTGAATGTCGCTCTCGATATGGGCGAGGGTGTCGGCGGGGATCTCCAGTTTCTGCAGCACCTTTTCGTCGCGCTCAAAAATCTTGATGGCGTACCAGCGCTGCATCTCCTCGGGCATATTGTGCAGGTCGGCCTCTTCGATATGGGCAAGCGCGTGCTCCACGACGCCCGAAAACTTGTGCATCGGCACGGTTTTCGCGCCGGAAGCGGCGCTGATGGCGGCCTCCGCCGCCGCCTGGACGCCCGTCCCCTTCAGGGCCGAGATCTCCACGACCTTGCAGCCGAGTTCGCGCGCCAGTTCTTCGATGTTCAGCTTGTCGCCGTTTTTGCGGACAAGGTCCATCATGTTCACCGCTACGACGACCGGGATGCCGAGTTCCGTCAACTGGGTGGTCAGATAAAGGTTGCGTTCAAGGTTGGTGCCGTCGACGATGTTGAGGATGGCGTCGGGCCGTTCACCGACGAGGTAATCGCGCGCCACGACCTCCTCCAGCGTATAGGGCGACAGGGAGTAGATGCCCGGCAGGTCGGTGATGGTCACGTCACCGTGTTTTTTCAGTTTGCCTTCTTTTTTCTCGACCGTAACGCCCGGCCAGTTGCCGACGAACTGATTGGAACCGGTCAGCGCGTTAAAAAGCGTGGTCTTGCCGCTGTTCGGATTGCCCGCTAGGGCGATTTTGATATCCATATGCGTTCCTTTCTTTGACGGTTACCAGAAGGCAACCGCTGTTCTAAAAAAATCTGGGCGTTATTCCACCTCGATGGATTCCGCGTCGGCCTTGCGCAGCGAAAGTTCATAGCCGCGAACCGTCAGTTCGACGGGATCGCCGAGCGGGGCGACCTTGCGGACGTACACCTGCACGCCCTTGGTCAGGCCCATGTCCATAATGCGGCGCTTGACGGCGCCCTCGCCGTGAAGCTTGACGATGGTCACGGTCTCGCCGACGCGCACGTCTCTCAACGTTTTCATACCATTCTCTCCTTTCGATTGCATTTCCACGGATAACGGGGCTGTCAGATCATGATTTTGCGCGCCATCTCTTCACTGATGGCCACGCGCGTTTCTTTGACGTTGACGATCACGTTCCCGCCCAGGGACGTAATGACCGTCACCGTTCCGCCGACGGCAAACCCGAGGTCC
>CADBON010000128.1 GCA_902796315.1 Oscillospiraceae bacterium
CGCCAAGTACGGCCGCATCATCAACATCGCCTCCATGTACGGTCTGGTCGGCAACAAGATCGCCGGGTCCGCTCCCTATCACGCGGCAAAGGGCGGCGTCGTCAACCTGACCCGCGCCCTCGCGGCCGAGTGGGGCAAGTACGGCATCACCGTCAACGCCATCTGCCCCGGCTATTTCTACACGCCCCTCACCAAAGAGACGCTTGACAGCGATTTCTTCCAGCAGAACGCCCGCACCATGATCCCCGAAGAGCGTTACGGCAACGAGGGCGAACTTGATTCCGCCGCCATCTTCCTGGCCTCTCCCGCCAGTTCGTACGTCACGGGCGTCAACCTTCCCGTCGACGGCGGCTATACCTGCATGTAAACCCCATCTTCGCTTGATAAAGAATACCGGTCTCGGCAATAGCCGAGACCGGTATTTTTTGTTGAGACGTTTCGCGCTCAGTCCGTTTCGACCAATACGGCCTCTTCCGGCGAAAAGTTATCTTCCGAACTGCTGCTGACTCCCGCGGCTTTATACGCCTGTTCAAACGAGATCTCTTTCAAATTGCTTAAGTAAACGAAGGTCGAATCAACGGCGGCGTTCGGCATTCTGCCGGTGATTTCAAGACGGTATTGGTACACGATATCGTCACACATCCACGTGCCGTCGTTCATTTCGTAATAGGTTTTTATGTTGCCGTTAACGGCGGCCTTTGTGTCCGCGAGCGGTGTGTTGCCGTCTTCGGACACGACCTCCGTGCCGTCCACGTGCCGGAACGAAGCGACGTCGGTGATTTCGGCGTTGCCTTTCAAATCGGCGTATACGGTAACGATGACGGTTTCGCTTTCGGCGTTCGGCACGGTGGCCTTGGATTCACAGACAATGCGGTAATTGGTGCCCGCCACCACCTGTGTTGCCAGCAGCGCAACGGGCGTGTATTCCGCGCCGGTCAGCGTTTCACACGCTTTGTCGAGCGCTTTCTTCGCTTCGTCCGTCATTTCGGGCGTTTCGGTCTCGGTCCAGCCGCCCGCAAGGCCGCTCTCCGCGCGCGGCGCTTCGACGTCGCTCGGCATGACCTCGAGTATCTTCGTTTTGCCGCCCAGATCCTCGTAGATCGTCATGATTGCATAGGTCGTTTTGGCGCCGGGGACAACGGCCGATTCTTTGCAGAGAACGCGGTGGTTGGTGCCCGCCACGACCTGACTGCCGAGATACGCCACGGGAACGTAGTCGCCGCCGACAAGTTCGATAACCGCTTTTTCAAAAAGCTTTTTGAAATCCTCGGTTATAACGGGGGAATCCGCTTTGACCCAGCCGCCCGCGATCTCGCCGCCGCTTTCGGTGTTGGTTGTGTCGGGGTCTTCTTTTTCTTTGCCTTGTTTGCCGCACGCCGTGAATATAAGGATACTTCCTGCGATCAGCGTTAAACAGAGTAGGACGGATAATGCTTTTTTCATGTTACGATCACCTCGCTCATTAAGACAAAAAAAGACGCAAAAGTGTTGCAAGAAAATCGTATTTGCGGCAAAAAACTTTTGCGGTCACTCGGCCGGGGCCGCCTCGATCGTGCCGATTACCGTACCGTTTCGGCAGATGGCGCTTGGTTCTTTTCCGTCTTCCGCGGCATATTCGGGGCGGGAGGAGAGCAGAGCAAGCAGTTCATCCGTATTGTTCAGCTTTGTCGCCTGATACGGCTGTTCAAAGGCGAGTTTTTCAACGAACAGCAGATGGTCCCCCTCGTCGAGCAGCAATCCCGTGTGCCCGACAAAAGCGACGGGGCTCATCGTGTCTTCCATCACCACGGTGATCAGCGACGCGTTTTTGGCGTCAAAGCGGATTTCGTGCGCTTTCCAGTTTTGCGGCAGCGCGTCCGCAAGACCGCTTTCGGGGATCGGCATTTCACCGAAAAGCGTTGTGAAGTCGGCTTCTCTGTCTTTCAAAATCGCGTATCTGTCCGCGGTTTCGATCGCGTCGACGTCCATCATCAGATACGTGCCGTCATAGGTTTTTTCGGGCTTGCCGACCGTGAGCAGATCGCCCATCAAAAGCATGGCGGTCATTCTGCAGTTGGCGTCGGAATACTCGTGGGACTTTTCCCAGTGATCCGCACACGCATACAGGTCGCCGCCCAAATCGCTGAGTTTTACCCAACTTTGGGGAAGCTTGGTCTTCCCGGCAGAGGTGTCGGCAAAATCTTTCACCCACTCTTGATAGTCGTTCGTGTTCTTAAGACCGTCTTTTTCAAGCGCCGCGCACACTTCGTCGATCACGTCGCCGTCGATCATATAACTTGCCTGCGGCAACGATACCGGCCGTTCAAGCGGTTTTGCGCCGCAGCCGCTCAGACAAACAACGATCAGCGCAAGCAATACGCTTATGATCTTTTTCATATTCTCATTTCCTTTTTTTACAGTGGTTTTTTATGCGAGGCCGCCATACGGTTTTGCGGCGTTCTCACTGCACCGTCGCCAAAAATTTCAGGAATTGCGCCTGGCCATCGGGCGTGCGGGCGAACACGCCGCACTGGCCGAGAATGCTGATAAACACCTTGCCGACCTCGTCGCGCAGCACGTCGTCGCAGTTGTCGGGGGTGATCTCGCGCCGCGCGGCGATCTCGCGCGCCCACGCCGCGTGCTTGGCGATCCGCTCGTCGGCGGCGATATCCGCGCCGCTGAGCAGGGCGTCTTTCACCAGCTCCAGTTCGGTTTTCAGGCGGGCGGGCAGCACGGCAAGGCCCATGACCTCAATGAGGCCGATGTTCTCTTTTTTGATGTTGTGGTACTCGGGGTGCGGGTGGTACACGCCGTCAGGGTACTGCTCGGTGGTGATGTTGTTGCGCAGCACCAGGTCCAGTTCATAGCGCTCGCCGCGTTTGCGGGCGATGGGCGTAATGGTGTTGTGCGGCGCGCCGTTCGTTTCGGCGTAGATGAAAGCGCTTTCGTCGGTGTACTCGCGCCACGCGGCAAGGATCTTGCCGGCAAGTTCGCACAGGCGGTCGGTGTCGGCGCCCGCAAGGCGCAGCACGCTCATGGGCCATTTGACGATGCCGGCCTCGACGTCGTCGTAACCGGGGAAGGCGACGGGCGTTTCCACCCCGGCGCGCGCCATCGCGAACTCATAGCGGCCGCCCTGAAAATGCTCGTGCGTCAAAATGGAGCCGCCGGCAATGGGCAGATCGGAGTTGGAGCCGATAAAGTAGTGGGGAAAATATTTGATAAAGGCGAACAGTTTGCGGATGTTCTTTTCGCTGACGCACATCGGCTCGTGCTTTTCGTCGAACACGATGCAATGCTCGTTGTAATAGACGTAGGGCGAGTACTGGAAGTACCAGCGGTCGCCGTCCAGATCCAGCGGGATGATGCGGTGGTTTTGCCGCGCCGGATGGTTGACGCGGCCCGCGTACCCCTCGTTCTCGGGGCAGAGGGCGCAGCGCGGGTAACTGCTTTGGGCAAGCTTGGCGGCCGCGGCGATGGCCTTCGGGTCCTTTTCGGGCTTGGAAAGGTTGATGGTGATGTCAATATCGCCGTAATCGGTGTGCGTCACCCACTTGACGTCGTTGCGGATGCGGTACTCGCGGATGTAGTCGGTCTTGCGCGAAAAGCGATAGTACCAGTCCGTAGCGGCCTCGGGGCTCTCGCTGTACTTTTCGCGGAACAGGCGGCGCACCTCGGACGGGGGCGGCGTCAGCGCGCCCATGAGTTTGGTGTCGAACAGATCGCGGTACACGACCGGATTTTCGCACAGGCCGTTGTCGCAGGCATAGTCCAAAAGGGCTTTCAGCAGGTCCTCCAGCGGTGCTTTTTCGGGCACGGCGTCGGCGTCGACGGAATCGAGGCGCAGCACCTCCAACAGGCGGTTGATCGCCCAGATGCGGTCATCCTCACCCAAAAGCCCCTTGCGCACGGCGTACTCCGCGAGCGAAACGACGGCTTGATCTACTGTCATGTTAAAAACCTCCCAGAAGTTTTTAAATATATTACTGCCTATAGTATACCGCATTTCCCGCCGTTTGCAAAGAAGTTTTGGAATTTTGTTGAAATTCTTCAGCGCGCGCGGTACAATAAAATAGGTAGTACGCGAAAGGACGTGATACGGTGGCCATCGAAAAAGTGCGCGCCTATTTTCAAACCCTCGGTATCGAGGATCGCATCCGCGAATTTGACGTTTCCAGCGCGACGGTGGAGCTGGCGGCTGCGGCGCTCGGCGTCGAGGGGCGGCAGATCGCCAAG
>CADBON010000129.1 GCA_902796315.1 Oscillospiraceae bacterium
GTGCCGCCCGCGCCGTCGCTGACCTTATTATAGATGATGAAGGGGGCCAGCAGCAGCGGCGCCGCGCCGCCGATACCGCCGCCGATGGTGCGGAAGGTGGACAGCAGCGTGCGCCCGTCGGGATCGTCGGTAATGACCGACGCCAGCGAGCCGAACGGGACGTTCATGCCCGTGTAGAGCATGCCGAACGCGATATAGGTGACATAGGCGAACACCAGCAGCAGGGCCGGGCTTTGAATGACCTTGCTCAGATCCAAAAAGCACAGCAACTCGGACAAAGCGAGCGGTACCGCCACCCATTTGACGTAGGGGCGGAACTTGCCGTCTTTGCCCGGGCGGCGCTTGGCGACGAGGGCACCCCACATCGGGTCGTTGATGGCGTCCCACAGCCGGGTGAACAGAAACAGGTTGGCCACCTTGGTAGGCGCCAGCATCAGCACGTCGGTGTAAAACACCTTCAAAAAGGACGAAACGTAGGTCAGCACGAACAGGTTGCCGGCGTCGCCCAACATATAGCCGATGCCCTCGCGGATGCCGATCTTATTCGGGTTGGCGGGAGCGGTCACGGCCGCTTGTTTCTCTTCGGACATTTTCCCATCTCCTTTGAAAACTCCGATTATTTACAAAAAGTATAGCATAGCGGCGGGCGAAAATCAATAAAAAAAACGGACAGCGACGCTGTCCGTTTCGGGGGTGCGGGGTCAGACCGCGGCGGTTTCTTTCGCCGTTTCTTCCGCTTTGCGTTTGCCTTTGAGGAAGTAATCGGTGAAGTTGAGGATGTACATCAGGATGAACGCCGCCCAGACGGGAAGATTTTCGATCAGCGCGCTTTTTCCGATCAGGACAAGCATGGAGGTCATCACGACGACGATGGCCATAAAGAAGATGAACGCGGCCTTGAAGTGAGGCAGTTTCTGGCGCATTTTGACGCACAGAACAACGGCCAGCGGCGTGGCGCACAGGAAGGCGAACAGCAGAGCGCCGACCCAGTGATACAGACAGCGCGGCACGCTGAAATCATGGAACAGACCGAGCGACGGCAGGTTGATGGTCATATAGATGGCGGCGCTGCCGACGGAACCGAGCAGCAGCGGCACCTTGCCGGCATAATCAAAGCGGCGGAAGGTCAACGCGATATTGGCGTAGACTGCCAGCGACGTCAGCACGCCCCACAGACGGAAACTCCACGGGTAGTCAAGCCCGAGCATACTCGCGGTCACGTTCTTGGCCTTTTGGATCACCGTATAATCGCCCAAAAAAGCGTAGACCGTATCGAAAATGAAGGCGGCGATCAGCAGGATCATACAGACGGCGGCGACGCCTTTCCCCGGCTCGCCGTACAAAATCTTTTTCAACAGCAGCGGGAACACGGCCAGCGACAGGACGGAAAGCACGACCCACACGGGATACAGCCAATGGCGGCCGATCATACCGGTGATGTCCTTATGCTCGACGTAATAGACCGTCTCGCCTTTTTCGCCCGTTTCGGTCCGCACGGCCACGCCGTTCTGACGGCCGTTGAAGATCTCTTCCGATTCGGCGATGATGCGGGCGTCGGGTTGTTCGTACCGATCCAGCACGATGGTCGGCATAAACGCGGTCATCCAAACGGTGTACGCCACGATGACGGCGACCCAAAAAATGATGAAGAGTTTGGGCATTTTGCGAGTTTCCATTCCGTTACCTCCTTGGTGAATACGAATTCACTATCTTTCATATTATCACACCTTTGTCGGAAAAGCAATTAAAATTTTTAGATTTACGCGGACAGCGCGATGTGGTATACTGTAAGAAAGAATTGCTAAAAGAAGGGGTCGTATGAAACTACCGCAATATTATGAAGATCCGCGTACCCTGCACGTCGGCACCCTGCCGCCGCGGGCGTACTTTATTCCGTTTGCGGACGAACGGTCCGCCGGCGGCGACCGCGAGCAGTCGCCCTTCTTCACGTCACTGTGCGGCACGTGGGGGTTCCGGTGGTTTGCCGCGATCGACGGGGCGGATGACGCCCTGCTGGGCGAAGACGCGCCGCTGACCGATTTCACGCCCGTGACGGTGCCGGGAAACTGGCAGTTGTACGGCCTTGACACCGACACGCCGCTTTATTCGAACTTGCGCTACCCCTACCCGACCGACCCGCCCTTTGTGCCGGACGACGATCCCTGCGCCGTCTACGCCCGCGACTTTACGCTCACGGCCGACCAAACGGCGCGCGACACGGTGCTGGTGTTTGAGGGCGTGGCGTCCTGCTTCTATGTATGGGTGAACGGAAAGCCCGTCGGCTACAGCCAGGTCAGCCATGCAACGAGCGAATTTGACGTGACGCCGTTCGTGCGCGAGGGACGCAACCGCCTGACCGTTGTTGTGCTGAAATGGTGCGACGGCAGTTATTTGGAAGACCAGGACTTTTTCCGTCTGTCGGGCATTTTCCGCGAGGTATACTTACTGACGCGCGCCAAAGAACGGCTGGAAGACGTGCACGTGCGCCAGCGGTTTGAGCCCGGCGCCTGCCGTCTGGAAATCGCGCTGACGCGCAAAGGCGCACCCGCGGTGCGCTATTGTCTGACCGACCCGGACGGAACCGAAACGGCGGCGGGAGAAGCCGGCGACACGCTGACGCTGACCGTCGAACAGCCGCGTCTGTGGAGCGCCGAACGACCCGACCTTTATACGCTGACGCTGTGCGCGGGTGGCGAGGTGATCGCCCTGCCGCTGGCGCTGTGCGAAAAGAAGATCGAGGACCGCAAACTGCTGATCAACGGTCGGCCCGTCAAGTTGAAGGGCATCAACCGCCACGACTTTTCCCCCGACAACGGCTATGCGGTGACGACGGCGGAGATGCGGCGCGACCTGCTGCTGATGAAACGCGCGAACGTCAATGCCATTCGCACCAGCCACTACCCCAACGACCCGCGGTTTGTTTTGGCTGCGCAGGAACTGGGCTTTTACCTGATCGACGAAGCCGATCTCGAAACGCACGGAATGGGGTATAACAACGACGGGGACTGGGACTGGACGCGCTGGTCCTTCCTCTCGAACGCCCCCGACTGGCGCGACGCCTACGTCGACCGTGCCCGCCTGCTGTACGAGCGCGACAAGAACGCCGGCGCCGTGGTGATGTGGTCGCTCGGCAACGAGAGCGGCTGCGGCGTCAACCACCGCGCGATGCGCCTGTATATCAAAGAGCGCGACGAACGGGCGCTTGTGCACTACGAAAACGCGCATCTGCAGTTCACGGCGGTGCCCGAAGATGAGAACTTTGCCGATATTTCCGACGTAGAAAGCCGGATGTATCCCGGTTACGCCTACACGAAGGACTTTCTCGAAAACCCGCCGTGCGACAAACCGTTCTTTATGTGCGAGTACGTCGATTCGTGCACGACGGGCGACGTTCACGCCCTGTGGCGGCTGGTGGAATCGAGCGACGCGTTCTGCGGCGGGTGTATCTGGGAATGGGCCGATCACGCTGTCAAGAACGCCGACGGCCGTCTGTGCTACGGCGGCGACTGGGGCGAATGGCCCAACGACGGCGTGTGCTGTCTGGACGGTCTGGTCTTTGCCGACCGCACGCCGCGGCCAGGCTATTATGATATGAAAAAGATTTACGAACCCCTGCGCGGTTCGTACCGCGACGGCGTGCTGACGCTGACCAGCACGCGCTGTTTCACCGGCACCGACGATCTGTATCTGACGTGGACGGTGGAAAGCGAAGGCGCGGTCGTACTGTCGGGCGAACTGACCGCACTTGACGTCCCGCCGCTCGGCGAGCGGGAGTTCCGTCTGTTTGACGCGGCGCCCGCGCTGACGGGCGAGAATTTTTTGACCTGCTCGGTGCGGCAGAAAACGGCGACCGCGTGGGCGGAAGCCGGGTATGAGGTCGGCTTTTTGCAGTTCCCGCTGCCGGCAGCCGAAGCGGAAAGCCCCGCCACGCCGACATTCCCCCTGACGGTGAACGAGACGGACGACCGCCTGACCGTGACCGCGGGAAAAACGACCTTCGCTTTTGACAAGCACCGCGGGCGGCTCTGCTCGATGACCGTCGACGGCCGCGAAACA
>CADBON010000130.1 GCA_902796315.1 Oscillospiraceae bacterium
AAGCGTGCCAGCACCGCCATGAAAGATCACAAGCGGCTGATTACTGTTCTTGGCTTCATAAAAACGAAATGGAATGATAACATTTTCGTTTTTGTTAATATAAACATATTTGTTGAAGCTCGTTACAGTTTTTCCGGAAGGCATAATGGTGTCAGTTGCAGTTTCAATGATGTGTTTTCTATATGCGGTCTCTTTTTCAAGGCGCTTGTTAAATCGTTTTATCCTTCTGCCGTTGCTATCCATTCTTTCACCGCCAATTTTAGATATGCTCATTATACCACACAATTTTCCTGTTTAAAATATATTCTCAAAAATGATTTGACAAAGAGTGCAAATGCTCCATTGCGAACCGGAGGAGCGACGACGCGCTGGTGAACGGAATCGAACCGCTTAGGCGCTACGCGCCACGCGGTGCGCCTGCGGCGCACAGCGATTATACCGCCTCGGTTTGCCGCTGCGCGGACAAACCGAGATGCGATGTTGTCATTTCGATTCTGATTAAGATATGACGAAAGCGAGATACCCGATTGGGTATCTCGCTTTTGTGGAGCTGGTGGTCAGAATCGAACTGACAACCTGCTCATTACGAATGAGCTGCTCTGCCATTGAGCCACACCAGCATGTTTATTCGGAACGCGTACTATTATATAAGAACTTGCGGCATTTTGCAAGTCTTTTTTATAAATATTTTCACGCGCCTTTTCGGGTGCCGCGGTTTGACTTTTTTTGCCGCGCGTGCTATACTGAAACCGTCGAAAGCACGTCGGTTCCGGCCCCGCCGGATCAGAGGGAAGTTCGGTGCAAATCCGTCGCAACCGCCATTACCGTAATTGCTTTGCATAAGTCGGAATACTCACCGCCGCGCCTTTCACACACGGCTCTGCCGTGTAATATCAGTCTTTCCGGTCTCTTGGGCATGAAGAGGGGAACGGCGAAAACGAACGGGTGATATACCGTTCTTTTTGTGCTGTAACCGCTTTCGGCCCGACGGCCGAAGGCGGTTTTTTGAGGAGAATGCAATGCTGTCTGCCGATGCGTGTGCGGCCCTGCTTCGCGCTAAATACGCGGAATTGCGGCAAAACGGTCTGACGAGGTATCCCTGTCGCGCGGATTTCGACGACGCCACCGTCGTCGCGATCAAAGCGCGCCTCGGCCCGTGGCCGCGGGCACTCGAACGGGCGGGGCTGAAACCCCCGCGTGACGACGCGCACGCCGAACGGCAGAAACAGCGCCGCATTCGCGCCAAAAGACGCCGCACCGCGGCCAAGATCGCCGCGCGGACCGGGGCGCAAAAAGAGCGGACGCCCGTGCCGGGGGACGAAAAAGGAGAAAATCTAAAATGAAAAAACTGTTTTGTGTTCTGTTGGCTCTGTTGCTGCTGTGTGCGGTCAGCGTAACGGCTTTTGCAGAAAATGACACCACGGCTGCGCCCGCTTCCGGTGACGCCGAGGAAGTCGGCGCGCTCGACAGCGCCGAACCCGATGCCGCGGCCGAAGAAAAAGCCGACGACGCCGCGGCCGCCGAAGAGGGCCCCGTGCTCGCCATCGGCGCTTCTGCCGAGCCGGTCAACGTCAAGGTGACCATCGCCACCGCGGGCGAGTTGCAAGTGACCGCCGCGCCCGTCAGCGTCAGCGACGCCGATTCCGACGGCGCTATCACCGTCGGCGACGTGCTGGTCGCCGTTCACGATCAAAAATTCGACGGCGGCGCCGCCGCGGGCTACGCGACTGCCGACAGCAAGTACGGCCCTGCGATTACCAAACTCTGGGGCGTCGAAAACGGCGGCAGTTACGGCTATTACGTCAACAATACCATGTCCATGGGGCTGACCGACCCGGTCGCCGAGGGCGACAGCGTATACGCCTACACCTTTAAAGACGTTGCCGGTTTCAGCGACGTGTACAGTTTCTTTACGTCCGACACGGCCACCGGCAAAGTCGGCGATACCGTTTCGCTGACCCTGCAGGCCGTCACCTTTGACGAGAACTTCGCGCCCGTCACCGGCCCCTTCGAGGGCGCCTCCATCCTGCTCAACGGTGAGGATACCGGCGTCAAGACCGACAAGGACGGCAAAGCGGAAGTCAAACTGACCGCCGCCGGAACCGCAATCATCAGCGCCGTTTCCGACACGGCGACGCTTGTGCCGCCGGTGTGCGTTGCCACCGTTGAAAAGGGCACGAACGTCGCGCTGATCATCATCCTGATCGCCTGCGCCGCCGTCCTCGTTGTGGCGGTCGTCATCGTGGCGGTCAAGAAAAAGAAAGTCAAATAACGGAGTACCCGAATGAAAAAAACACTTTCGCTGTTACTGGTCTGCCTTTTGTTTCTCTCTTACAATTTAACAGGTGCGGCCGCCGTTGACGGCGAAAGTACCGTCGGCGGCGTGCAGGGCGTCGCCGACGAGATTCTTGCGTTTGAGACCCGTGGTCAAGACGTGCAGACGTGGCTGAGCACCGGCGAGGTCGGCAGCGGCTATCTGTTCGCTCTGGCGCACGGGGAGTATGACCTTTCCGCCTGTGTCGACGCGGTCGCCGCCCGTCTTGCGAAGGGAGACGGCAGCGCCGCTTCGCGCCGCAAGGACGCGCTGCTGCTGCTTGCCTGCGGCTTCGACAACCCCATTTGCGACGCCGTGCTGGACGAGAACGCCGACGCGCAGGGGATCATGGGCGAGATCTTCTCGCTGCACCTGCTCAACAACGGCCGCCGCGCCGCGTCCTTCACGCAGGCGGAACTGACCGACCGCCTTTTGGATCGCCGTCTGTCTGACGGCGGCTGGGCGCTGGCGGGCGAGCACGCCGACGTGGACGTCACCGCCATGGTCCTGCAGGCGCTCGCTCCGCAGGTCGGCGAAAACCCCGCCGTTACCGCCGCCTGCGACGCCGCCGTATCTCTGTTGGGAACGCGGCAGAATCCGAACGGCGGTTTTTCCGGCTTCGGCGGCGAGAACCCCGAAAGCACGGCGCAGGTCATGATCGCCCTGTCGTCGCTCGGCGTCGACTGCCTGACCGACGCGCGCTTTGTCAAGGACGGCAAAACCGTGATGGATGGGCTCGCGCTCTATCGCCTTGCGGACGGCACGTTCTGCCATGAGGCGGGCGGCGCGTATAACGCCACCGCCACCGAGCAGGTCTTCGCCGCATGCGAGAGCGTACTGCTGGCCGCGCAGGGCAAACGGCTGTACGTCTTTGACGATTCCGACCTGCGCGTTTTGCCGATGGATCTCGCCCCCGCCTCGACCGAAACCGCGACTGAAACAACAACCGAAACCGCGCCCGACGGCGCGCGCCGTGCGCTGTCGCTCAAAGCCGTTTTGCTGATCGCCGCGGGCGTTCTGACGGCGGCCGCCGTCGTGTTTTTGCTCGTCACCAAACGCCGCGGATGGAAGCATTTTCTCGCGCTCGGCCTTGTTGCGGCCGCTGTGTTCGGCTTTCTCGCGTTCAGCCATATCGATACGCCCGCCGACTATTTCGGCGTCTCTCCCGCCGCCAAAGAGAATGCCGTCGGCACCGTCACGATCAGCGTGCGCTGTGATACCGTGGCGGGACAGTCGCCCGCCGCCCCCGCAGACGGCGTGATTTTTGCCCCGCAGCAGTTCGATGTGGCGGAGGGCGAAACGGTGTTCGATCTGTTGACCGAAGCGTCGCGCCGGGGCGGTTTCGCCGTCGCTTCGCGCGGAGTAGGGGGCGGCACGACCTACGTGACGGGCATCAACGGCCTTGACGAGTTCGCGTTCGGCGAACTGTCGGGCTGGATGTACACCGTCAACGGCGTCAGCGTGGACGTCGCCTGCGACCGCTGTACGCTGCACGACGGCGACGTCGTCGTGTGGGCCTACACCCGGAGCATCGGCGCGGATCTTACGGAGGTGAGCGCGTGACCTTTTTCACCGTTTGTCACCCCGCCGTCACGGCGCTGTACGTGCTGTTGCTGTCGCTGACGGTTTCCGTCGCCTTTCATCCGCTGCTGTCGCTGCTGTCGTTTTGCGGGGGCGCGCTGTTCTATACGCTCTGCGGCGGCAAAAAGCGCATGCACGTTTACGCCTGTCTGTTTATCGCCGCGATGACGCTCCTGAACCCGCTGTTTTCGCGCAAGGGTACGACGGTGCTGCTCGTTCTCAACGGCAATCCCGTCACGGCGGAATCTCTCTTTTTCGGCGCGTTCAGCGCGGTGACCGTGCTGGCGGTGCTGTACTGGGTTTCCGCCTTCGGCAGATTTCTGACGAGCGACCGGCTTTTGTATCTCTTCGGCGCCGTCTCGCCGAAAGCGGGGCTCGTGTTTTCCATCGCATTGCGGTATCTGCCGCTGCTGGGGCGGCGCGCGGCCGCTGTGCGGGAGGCCGCCAAAGCCAACGGCTTGTACGGCGACGGCAACTGGATCGACCGCTTCCGCAGCGAGGTACAGGTCTTTTCTGCCGTTACCACCTACGCCCTTGAAAAGGGCGTGCTGACCGCCGACAGTATGGAAGCGCGCGGTATCGGCGTCGGGCGGCGCACGTCCTATACGCCGTTCCGATTCCGCCGTGCGGACGGGGCGTTGCTGGCCTTCGTTCTGGTGGCGGCGGCCGTGCCGCTGACGCTGTCGTTCACGGGCGGTATTGCGTTCACCTTTTACCCCGTGCTGACGACGCCGGCCGACGGCCTCGCCGTGTGGGGGGCGGTGCTGACGTACGGCGCGCTCTGCGCCGCGCCGGCCATTCTTTACGGAAGGGAGGAGTTAAAGTGGAAGCGCTTGCGCTCTGCGGCCTGAATTTCACTTACGCGGGCGCCGGCAAACCGGCGCTGCACGACCTGTCTCTCACCGTGG
>CADBON010000131.1 GCA_902796315.1 Oscillospiraceae bacterium
AAAGAGCGGTATGTAATCCGCTCAAAGAGCGGTATGTAATCCGCTCAAAGAGCGGTATGTAATCCGCTCAAAGAGCGGTATGTAATCAAGCCGCCGAAGCATACAGCGCTTACGCGCCGATGCCATACGCGGCTTCGCCGCGATACCATACACCGCGCAAGCGCGGTGATTCCACACCAACCCGCCTTCGGCGGCTTGGATAAAAAAATCTCGTTGCAGTTGCAACGAGATTTTTTGGTGGAGACGGACGGGATCGAACCGTTGACCTCTTGACTGCCAGTCAAGCGCTCTCCCAGCTGAGCTACGCCCCCGTGAGTTTTTTCGCAAGTGATACTATACCATATCGTTTTCGAATTGTCAAGAGAAAACGCAAGAATTTCTCACGCGCAAAAAAGACGGCCGCCCGGCGCCCGTCGGGCTATGTTCGGCCGGCCTTGTGCGTTACGGATTCGCGCCGTTGAGGGCGGCAAGCAGCGGGGGGATCTCTTCGACCGTTTCCACGCGCAGCGGCGGTTTTTCGATCTCGGGATAGATCCACGTACCGGTGGTCATCACCCACACGGGGGTACAGCCGGCGGCGCGGCTGCCGTCCACGTCAAACTTCGGGTGGTCGCCGACGTACATCATCTCGGCCGTTGTGACGCCCAGCATCCCCGCGGCGTATTGAAAGATCTCGGGCTGGGGTTTCTGATACGGTGTATCACCGCTGATGACGATGGCGTCGAACTTATCTTCAAGACCCAAAAGGTGCAGTTTGGCGGTCTGCACGGCGTGTTTGCCGTTGGTGATCAGGCCCGTAAGAACGCCGCGCTCACGAAGCGTGTCAAGCATGGGGATGGTGAACGGAAACGGCACGGCGACCTTGGTGAAGCAGCCGAGCAGAAACGCTTCGTACTCGGGGTACGGCGGGGGCGTTTCAAACACGTCGGCGTCGATAAGGCACTGCAAGATCTCGTGCCAGCCGCGGTGCACGAACTGCCGGTCGGCCCAGCAGATCGTTTCGGCGATAAACTCGTCAGTCACGCCGGGGGTAACGGCAAAATGCTCGCGAAACATGGGCGCGATCAGGCGCAGAGTTCCGTAGCGGTCATACAGGGTATGGTCCAGATCAAACACGGCGGCACGAATCATGGGGTTCACCTCTTTCATACCTATCATACCATTGATTCTGCGCTGTTTCAACCGCTTTCTGCAAAGTTTTCGCGTTTTTTGCACAGCAGAAGACGGCCGCCGAAGCGACCGCCCTCCGCTGTGGATGTGGGGTGTGAAAGAGAAAGAACGTTTGCGGTGCAGGGAAATGAACAGATTTTTCCCCGCCCCTTTATACAAGCCCCAGCGGGCTTATATACCTAAATTGCCTGTGTGGTGACGGCGCGCTCGTCGGGCTTGCTGATGCGGATGACGTACTCGAAATACTCGTCCGTTTCGCTGCGGGCGGTGTCCGCCTCGATCCCCGCGCGGCGAATGGCGTCGACCGCGTGGTTGAGCGTGTTGAGGAAGATGCGCATATCCTTATAATTCTTGATCTGCACGCGGCGCGGCGTTTTGCGGCGGTTGAGCACGTCGTTGACCAGCCGCTCGGTCTCGCTGACGGTAAGATGACGTTCGACGACGATATCCAGCACCTTTCCGCGCGCGGCGTTGTCCGGCAACAGCAGCAGCGTGCGGGCGTGGCGCTCGCTCAACCCCGCCGCAACGATGCGTTCACGCATTTCGGCGGGCAGCCGCAGCAGACGCAGTTTGTTGCTCAAGGTGGAGCCGGCCTTGCCGAGCTTGACCGAAAGTTCTTCGCGCGTCATGCCAAAGTCGGTCATCAGCTTCTCGATCGCCTCGGCCTCCTCAAAAAAGTCAAGGTCCTGGCGCTGTATATTCTCGATCAGCGCAAATAGCGCGGACTGCGCGCTGTCGATATTCATCACGACGCAGGGGATGTTCTGCATGCCCGTCATGCGCGCGGCGCGCAACCGCCGCTCGCCCGAGACCAGTTCGTAACGGCCGTCCTCCAGCGGGCGAACGTTGATGGGCTGCAGCATCCCGCTACGGCGGATGGAGGAGGCCAGCCCCTCGAGTTCACTGTAATCGAAACGCACACGCGGCTGGTTGGGATTGGGCAGAATGGCGTCGTGCGAAATCAGTTGGATGCGGCAATTGGCTTTGTTTTTGGTAATTGGTTTCAGCATGGTATTTCCTTTCGCGCGGAGCTCGTCCGTTTCTGCTACCAAGATAGCACGTCCGGGCAAAAAAAGAAAGCGTTTTCGGTCGGGGTAAAACGACCGAAAACGCCGGAATTCGGGGCGTTAAAGGGGCTTTTTTGTCAATTGCGCGGAGGGACGCGGATATTTGGGCGAAATCTGCGATATCTTTTTGATGCAAAAGACGGTGCGCTCGTCTCCGCCGGGCAATGTAAAGTCATATTCCTTTACGACTTCACCGTGCAGAACGGCAAGGGCATTGGCGGCGGCGGTCAACTCCTCCCCTGCCGCGGCGCCTTTCATCGCAAAAAACGCGCCGCCCGTCCGGGCGAATGGCAAGGCGTACTCCAGCAGCACGGGCAGAGCCGCAACAGCGCGGGCGGTGACAAAATCAAACCGCTCGCGGTAAGCGGGCAGGCGGCCGGCCTCTTCGGCGCGGGCGTGAATGAACGCGACGTTGGAAACACCCATCTCTTTTGCAATGCTCTCAACGGCGGCCAGTTTTTTGCCGGTGCTGTCAAGCAGCGTGACCGACAGCCCGGGGAACGCCGCCGCCAGCACAAGGCCCGGGAAACCCGCGCCGGTGCCGACGTCGATGAGCGTGCCGGACGAAAAATCGGCGCACTGCGTCACCAGCAAGCAATCAAGGAAATGCTTGACGGCAACGCCCTGCTCGTCGCGGATGGCGGTCAGGTTGAGTTTTTCGTTCCATGCGGCAAGTTCGCGCGCGTAGATCTCGAGTTTGGCGGCGAGACCGTCGTCGACGGTCAGGCCGTAAGGCGCGGCGGCAGCGCGCAAAATCTCTGTCACGCCCATATCAGCCGCGATACAGCGCCAGAATCTCTTCCAGCGGGCCGCTCATGCTCTCGGCGCAGGGCGGAACGGGTGTGTCGTTATTGACAAACTCCTTGAACAGGCGGCCTTTGACGTCGTTGTTCATCTGGAATTTGGCGATGGTCTCGATCAGTTCTTCGCGCTTGGGGCGGTTGGCGAGCGCCGTGACGGTGGTAAGCGTGACGGTCACCTCGTCGGTCGGCAGCACGTCGTCGATCATAAGGGTCAAGGTGGAGCCGCCCGCGTTTTCGCAGACGCGCTCTTCGCCGTTGACGGTGACGCGCACGTCGGCTGCGGCAATATCGCGGAAAGCGAGGGTGTAGGCGCGCTTTGCGGGCACGACGGAAACGTCGCCCCGCACGGGCTTGACGGTAAAGGTGACGGTGGAGCCGTCCTCGGTCACGACGTAATCGGTCTCGGCAAAGGCGCCGTCGCGGTAAGCGAGGGTCACGCCGTCATCCTCATAGAGCGTAAAAGTATTGTTGCCGCGGTAGATGAGGATCTCCATCTCCGCGGGCAAGGCGACGCCGTTGCCGGTCGCGCGTTTGGCAAGTGGCACGATCGCGCCCGCCTTGGCGAGGACGGGAATACTCTCCAGATCGCGGAACAGGCGCACGACGCGCCGGCCGCTGTAAATGCGCCCCGTGAACACGTCGGTCCAGCGCCCCTCGGGCAGCCAGACGGCGGTGCCGGCGAGGTTGGTATCGGGCGAGGTGTGCTCGGTAATGGGCGCCACAAGCAATTCGGAACCGAAGAAATACTCGTTTTTGCAGGCGTAAGCGCCCTCGTCGCGGGGGTAGGTGTAATACACCGGCTCGCAGAGGGCGCGCCCCTCGGCGGCCGTGCGGCGGTTCATGGTATAGAGATAGGGCAGCAGGCGGTGCCGCAGGCGCAGGCAGTCTTCCGCAATGCGGCAGACCGGACCGCTGTAATTCCACGGCTCTTTGCCCATAAACTCGTTGTTGGTGGAATGCAGGCGCAGGATGGGATTGAACACGCCGAACTGCACCCAGCGCAGGTACAGTTCGTCGTCACGCGCGCCGTTGTGGTGACCGCCGATGTCGTGGCTCCACCACGGGTAGCCGATGTTGGCGGCGTTGACGGTGAAATAGGGCTGGTAATCGAGCGAACGCCAGTTCTGCGTCGTGTCGCCGCTGAAGCCGAGCGGGTAGCGCTGGCTGCCGGGGCCGCCGAAACGGGACAGGATCAGCGCGCGGCGGCCGCCGCGGGCGTTGTCAAGCGTGTGGTAGTGGTTGAGCGCCCACAGTGGGTCAAGGCCGGGGATCTTGCTGTTTTTGCCCTGCTGCCAGTCGATCCACCAAAAGTCGACGCCCTTCTTTTCGTAGGGATGGTGCAGAATATCAAAGTAATTGAGCAGGAATTTCGGGCTGGTGACGTCAAAAGGTATGGTGCGGCCGCTCTTGGGATCGACGCCCATCGCCTCGGCAAATTGCGTATATTGATCTTCAAAGAAGCGCACGCCCTGCGCGGGGTGCAGGTTGAAGGTCACACGCAGGCCGCGGCGTTTGAGATCCGCCAAAAACGCATCGGGATCCGGGAACAGATCGGTGTTGAAACTGTATCCCGTCCAGCCGGGCATACCGACGTTGTAAATGGTGTTCCACGCGCTGTGCAGATCGACTCCGCCGCGGAAATGCTCGGCGCCGAACTTCGCCTTGACGTCGACCCAGTGCCAGTCCATATCGACGGTGGCGACGCTCAGCGGTACGCGTTCGGCCTCAAAACGGTCCATCAGCGCAAGGTACTCTTTGGCGCTGTACGCCTTGTAGCGGCTCCACCAGTTGCCCAGCGCAAAGCGCGGGATCAGCGGGACGTTCCCCGTCAGGCGGTAAAAATCGCGGGTGGCGGCGAGGTAATCGTAGCCGTAGGCGAAATAATACTCGTCTTTCTCGCGGTGGGGACGGGGCGCGACGGTGCCGTCCTCTTTGAGAAGCAGGGTGTCGCTGTCGTCAAGCACGGCCACGCCGCCCTTGCTGACAACGCCGCTGCCGAGCACGGCGGGGCCGGTGAAACTGTCGAGCGTGCGGCAGGTGCCCTTGAGGTTGCCGGCGGTATAGTTGCTGACCGTGCGGCAGTCGTCCAGGCGGATGTGCAGCATCTTTTTCTGCTTGAGCGAATATTCGAAACAGCACTTGTCGGTACGGATCTGCAGACAGCCGCCGCCCTCGTTCAGACGAAACGCGGGCTTTTCAAACGCGCGGAACCAAACGGACTGGGTGGCCTCGTCGGTGAAGTGGCCGCGGGCCTGGGTCTCGACCCGGACAAGGCGGGACGTGAGCACGGTGATGCGCACGGCGCCGCGGGTGATCACGTGAGAAGCGTGTGCGTAAGGCGCGCACGGAACGGAAAAACGTTCGGCAAATTCTTTCATATCGGCACTCCTTTGATTAGGGGGATAAATTGCAGAATACTAAAATATTATAAACTTTTTAAGAGTAAAAGTCAACAAAGGCGGGGCACAGATTTGTGGCAGTTTTACGGCCCGCCTTCGTTGACAAAAAAACATAGGTTTGCTAAAATGGATGTGTATTGTGTAAAGGGGTGTTCAATATGCAATTCAAGGAAATCGGCTTTGACAACGACCTGTACCTGAAAAAACAAAGCGAACAGATCATGAAGCGGATCGACGAGTTCGGCGGTAAACTGTACCTCGAATTCGGCGGCAAACTTTTCGACGACCTGCACGCATCGCGCGTACTGCCCGGTTTCAAGCCGGACAGCAAACTGCGTATGCTGTTAAAACTGAAAGAGCACGCGGAAGTGGTCATCGTCATTTCCGCGAACGATATTGAAAACAACAAGGTGCGCCGCGATCTGGGCATCACCTACGACACGGACGTGCTGCGCCTGATCGACGCGTACACCAGCGCGGGTCTTTACGTGGGCAGCGTGGTCATCACCCACTTTGACGGGCAGCCAACCGCGCAGCAGTTCAAAGAGAAGCTGGAAACGCTCGGCATCAAGGTCTTTGTGCACTACATCATCGAGGGGTACCCCTACAACGTGGCGCACATCGTCAGCGACGACGGTTTCGGCAAAAACGATTATATCGAGACTTCGCGCCCGCTGGTCGTGGTGACGGCCCCCGGACCCGGCAGCGGCAAACTGGCCACCTGCCTGTCACAGCTCTATCACGAGAACGCGCGCGGCATCAAGGCCGGGTACGCGAAGTTCGAGACCTTCCCCATCTGGAACCTGCCGCTCAAGCACCCCGTCAACCTCGCCTATGAAGCGGCGACCGCCGACCTCAACGACGTCAATATGATCGACCCCTATCATCTTGAGGCGTACGGCACGACCACCGTCAACTACAACCGCGACGTTGAGGCCTTCCCTGTGCTCAACGCCATGTTTGAAAAGATCGAGGGCAAAAGCCCCTACAAGAGCCCGACCGATATGGGCGTCAATATGGCGGGCTATTGCATTACCGACGATTACGTCTGCCGCAAGGCGTCGTACGAAGAGATCATCCGCCGCTATTTCGCCGCGCTTTGCGACCGCAAGATGGGGCAGAAGAACGACGCCGCGATTGCCAAGATCGAAAGTCTGATGAACCAGGCGGGTCTGACTGTCGACAGCCAGCGCCCCGTCGTAAAGGCCGCCCTCACCAAGAGCGCCGCCACCGGCAACCGCCCCGCCGTGGCCATTCAACTGCCCGACGGCACCATCGTCACCGGCAAGACGAGCGATCTGCTCGGCGCGGCCTCCGCCGCGATTTTGAACGCGCTGAAAGTGATGGCGGGCATCGACGACGGCATTATGCTGATACAGCCCGAGATCATCGAGCCCATTCAGCGGCTGAAGACCGAGATTTTGCACAACCACAACCCGCGCCTGCACGTGGACGAAGTGCTGATCGCCCTGACCATGAGCGCCGTGGAAAATGAGGTGACCAAAAAGGCCTTTGATATGCTCAAAAATCTGGAGGGCAGCGAGGCGCACGCGACGGTCATCCTGTCGCAAGTCGACCGCGACACCTTCCGCAAACTCGGCATGAACCTCACCTGCGAGCCCCAGCACGACAGCAAAAAACTGTATCACAGTTAACTGAAACAAAAAACGATCCCCGCCGGTACGAACGTATCGACGGGGATTTTTTCTGTCAAAAAAGGTCAGCGCACGTCGGACGGTCCCACGATGCCGTAGACCAGCGGGGCGGCGGCGGGGGCCGTGTCGCCGATGGTGAGGGCCGCACGGTAACGCTTTTCGGCCTCGTCAAGTCGGCTTTCGTCGTTGGCGTACAACGTGGCGAGCAGGTCGCCGGGGCACACCTCGTCGCCCACGGTTTTCGCCGTGACGATGCCCGCCGCGGGGTCGATGGCATCGTCCTTGGCGGCGCGTCCGGCGCCGAGCAGAACGCAGGCCGTGCCGACGGTCTCGGCGTTCACGGCGGTGAGGATACCGCCCTGTTCGGCTTTCACCTCGCGGCAATGCGCCGCCTGCGGCAGCAGAGAGGGGTCGTCCGCCACGCGTGCGTCGCCGCCCTGACGGGCGATCCACTCGCGGAATTTGGCAAGGGCTTTGCCGCCGTCGAGCGCGGCGGTCACAAGGGCGAGCGCCTCGTCGTGCGAAACGCCGCGCGAGAGTGCGATCATTTGCGCGGCGAGCGTCAGGCAGATCTCGCGCAAATGCGCGTCCCCCCTGCCGTGCAGGATCTCGATCGCTTCGCGCACCTCGAGCGCGTTGCCGACGTGCGTGCCGAGCGGACGGTCCATATCGGTAATGACGGCGCTGACGCGGCGGCCGCTGTTGGCGCCGATTTTGACCATTTCGGCGGCGAGCGCGCGGGCGTCCTCGGGCGTTTTCATAAACGCGCCGGAGCCGCATTTGACGTCCAGCACGATGGAATGTGCGCCGGCCGCCAGTTTTTTGCTCATGATGCTGGAGGCGATCAGCGGCAGACTGTCGACCGTGGCGGTCACGTCGCGCAGGGCGTACAGTTTTTTATCGGCGGGCGCGAGGTTGCCCGTCTGACCGACGACGGCGATACCGCTCTCCTCGACCTGCCGGAAGAATTCCTCGGGCGAGAGCGCGGTGCGGTAACCCGGGATGGATTCCAGTTTGTCGACCGTTCCGCCGGTGTGGCCGAGGCCGCGGCCGCTCATCTTGGCGACCACACAGCCGAGCGAAGCGGCAAGCGGCGCAACGATCAGCGTGGTCTTGTCGCCGACGCCGCCGGTGGAGTGTTTATCGACACTCTTATCTCCGAAGCACGAAAGATTGACGGTGTCGCCGCTTTCGGCCATCGCCTGCGTCAGATCGGCGGTCTCGCGTTCGGTCATGCCGCGGTAAAACACCGCCATACACAGCGCGGACGCCTGATAGTCGGGGACGTCGCCGCGCACGAGGCCGTTGATGAAAAACTCGATCTCGGCGGTCGAGAGTTCGCCGCCGTCGCGTTTCTTTTTTATGATATCATACATTCTCATATCAATTCACCTGTTCGGGCCCGAAAGAATAGGGCAGCAGTTCGCCGAGCGTCGTCGTTTGGAAGGTCGTCTCGCCGGTGACGAGCAGCACGGGCATGGTCAGCGGGCAGAATTCGCGCAGGACCTGACGGCAAGCGCCGCAGGGCGGGTAGAGCCCCGCTATCTGACCGTCGCGGCCGCCGGCCACGGCCAGCGCCGCAAACGCACGGCACCCGTCGCTGACCGCCTTGAAGACCGCCACGCGCTCGGCGCAGATCGTGGAGCCGTAGGCGGCGTTCTCGATATTGCAGCCCGTATAGACGCGACCGTCAGCAGTCAGAAGCGCCGCGCCGACGGTACAGTGAGAATAGGGGCAATAGGCCCCTTTCGCCGCTTCGCGGGCGAGAGCGCAGAGTTCTTCGTTCGTCATAGCGTTTCCCCCTCCAAGAGTTCTTTGACGCGCGCGGCAACGTGCACAAAGCCGTCAAGCGTGCCGCGGTCGCGCGGTGCGACGGCCGCGCCGTACGTCAAAAAGGGCACGTATTCGCGCGTGTGGTCGGTGCCGTGAAACGCGGGATCGCACCCGTGGTCGGCGGTGATCATCAGCACGTCGTCGGGCCGCATCGCGTCGATAAAGCCCGCCAGCCAGCCGTCAAACTCCGCAAACGCGGCGGCATAACCGTCCACGTCGCGGCGGTGGCCGTAAAGCATATCAAAATCCACAAGATTCACGAAGCAAAGGCCGTGAAAATCCTTTTGCTGATACGCGCTCGTCTGCGCCATACCGTCGGTATTGCCCGTGGTATAGACGAAATCGGTCAGGCCGCGTCCCGCGAAAATATCGTGGATCTTCCCGACGCCGAGCACGTCGTAGCCGGCGGCCTTGAGTTCGTCCAACATGGTATCCGCGGGCGGCTCGATCGAAAAGTCGTGACGGCGGGGCGTGCGGGTATAGGGCCACTCGCCCGTGAAGGGGCGGGCGATCACGCGGCCGACGCCGAGGTCGCCCGTCAGCATGGCGCGGGCGGTGCGGCAGATGGCGTATAACTCCTCGGGCGGGATCAAATCCTCGTGCGCGGCGATCTGCAGAACGCTGTCGGCAGAGGTATAGACGATCAGTTTGCCGGTAGCGAGGTGTTCGCGGCCGTAATCCTTAATGACCTCGGTACCCGAATAGGGCTTGTTGCACAGCAGGCCGCGGCCGACAGCAGCGCTGAACGCGTCGCAGAAGCTCTGCGGAAAGCCGTCGGGGAAGGTCGGCAGGGGTTTGTCGCTGACGTGGCCGGCAATCTCCCAATGGCCGAGGGTGGTATCTTTCCCCGCCGAGCGTTCGCGCAGGCGCGCCACTTCGGAACGCAGCGGCCCGTCGCCGAGAAAGCCGAGCCCGTCGATATGGGAAAAGCCGAGCGAGCGCAGGGTGGCGACCCGGAACTGCGGCGAGCGGGAGATGGTTTGCAGGGTATGGGCCCCCTCGTCGCCGAAGGCGGCCGCGTCGGGCGCCGCCCCGCAGCCACAGCTGTCGAGTACGATCAAAAAGACGCGGTTGACGTTGCTCATCGTGCGCTCCCCTTCTCCGCCATCGCGACGGCGGTTTCCAGCGACAGTTTCATCATATCGGTAAAGCTCGTCTGCCGCGCCTCGGCGGGCAGACTTTCGCCCGTCAGCAGATGGTCGCTGACGGTCAGCACCGCCAGCGCGCGTTTGCCTGTGCGGGCGGCGTTCATATAGAGCGCGGCCGCTTCCATCTCCACGGCCAGCACGCCCATTTTACGCCATTGGTCGGCGGCGGAACAGCCGGGCGCCACCCCCTGCCCGTCGTGATAAAACACGTCGGACGACACGACGTTGCCCACGGCGTAGGAAAGCCCCAGTTTTTCGGCCTGATCGGCCGCGGTGCGCAGCAGGTCAAAATCCGCCACGGGCGCAAAGGTGCCGGGCAGACGATAATCGTGGGCGTAGTTCGAATCGGTGCAGGCGCCCTCCGCCAAAACGACGTCGCGCAGGCGGACTTTGTCGGTCATACCGCCGGCGGAGCCGACGCGGATGATGTTCTCGACGCCGAAGACGGTATAGAGCTCGTAACTGTAAATGCCGATGGAGGGCATGCCCATACCGCTGGCCATCACGCTGACAGGCGTGCCGCGGTAGGTGCCGGTATAGCCCTGCACGCCGCGGACGTTGTTGACAAGGCGCGGCGATTCCAAAAACGTTTCGGCAATAAAGCGGGAGCGAAGCGGGTCGCCGGGCATCAGCACGGTGGGGGCGAAATCGGCAGGCGACGCGTCGATGTGGGGAGTGGGATAACCGGACATAAAACGACTTCCTTTCTGCGATCAAGCGTTCGTTACATTTCCACGCGGCGCAGCATATCGGCATACAAACCGTTCTGCGCAAGCAATTCTTCATGGGTGCCGCTCTCGGCGACGCCGTCTTTGGTGATGACCAGGATCTTGTCGGCGCGGCGGATGGTGGTCAGACGGTGCGCCACGGTGAGCGTGGTGCGCCCGGCGGCCAGACGGCGCAAGGATTGTTGAACAAGATATTCGCTCTCGTTATCCAGAGCGCTGGTGGCCTCGTCCAGAATCAGGATCTTGGGGTTTTTGAGGAAGACGCGGGCAATGGAAAGGCGCTGCTTCTGCCCGCCGCTGAGCTTGACGCCGCGTTCGCCGACGTAGGTATCGTACCCATCGGGCAGGTCGTCGATAAACTCGTCCGCCCCCGCGAGGCGCGCGGCGCTGCGGATCTCGTCATCGGCGGCGTCGGGGCGGCCGTAGGCGATATTCTCACGCACGGTGCCGCTGAATAGGTAGACGTCTTGCTGGACGATGCCGATATTGTCGCGCAGCGAGCGCAGGGTGACGGAGCGGATATCCTGCCCGTCGATGGTGATGGCGCCGGAGGTAATCTCGTAAAAGCGCGGGATCAGGTTGCAGAGCGTGGTCTTGCCGCCGCCGGAGGGGCCGACAAGGGCGTAATTCTGACCGCTGGGA
>CADBON010000132.1 GCA_902796315.1 Oscillospiraceae bacterium
ATGAGGTTTTGCCAATTGAGTTTTTCCTTCTTGGGAAAAGACGTTTCGGTGGTGAGATTAAAAAAACTGATTATGATGGACTGACAAAAGATTTCTTAGCCAACTACAGCGGATACTCCGTAGATTATATTTCTCAATTGAATATGAGATTCACAGTTGGTCGGGGCAACAGCGTAATTCTTCACCTGCAAAAAACGGTTCGTACCCCATGAGAGTACGAACCGTTTTCTTTTTTGCCTTATTGCAGTTTGTCGAGATAGGCGTCCAGCTTTGAAAGATTCTCGTCCGCGTGTTCTTTGCGCAGGGTGGTGTAGATGCCCAGCGTCATGGCGGGGGAGGCGTGCCCCATCTGCTCCTGCGCCACCATTACGTCGACGCCCGCTTCATACAGCAGGGTGCAGAAGGTGTGCCGCAGTTGGTGCGCCGTAAAGTGCATGGCGTCGGGAAAGGCGGTGTGCAGGTCGCGCTGGTACTCATACCAGTGCCAGTCCCAGCTTTTGGGCGACAGCGGCGGGTCGTAGGGCGCGCTGTCGACCACGCGCGGGCCGCGGTGCGGCGCCGCTTTGAGTGTGGCGACCAGCTTTTGCGGAATGGTCACCGTGCGCGTCTTGCCGTTTTTCGGCGCTTTGATCGCGCCGGTGTAGTGTTCGCGGCTTTTGCTGACGGTGATCGTGGCGTTGGCAAGATCGACGTCCGACCACAGCAGCGCCAGCAGTTCGCCGCGCCGAAGACCCGAGTACATCATCACCAGCGCGGGAAACTGCATCGGGTGCGCAAACGATTCGACCGCCGCGCGGGTGCGCGGGTCCAGCGCCGTACGCTGCCGGCTCGGGGCGCTGTGCGGCACCACGACCTTGTCGGCGGGATTTTTGGCGATGGCGTCGTTGTCGATGGCGAACTGAAATACCGCGCGGATGAATTTGCGGTAGTTTTCCACGCTGTCTTTGATGAGCGGGTGCTGCGGGTCGGAAAAGGTGTAGTCGTTCACGGCCGACTGCACGTGCACCAGCTTCACCGCGTTGATCTTGCGGTCGCCGAGCTGGCTTTTGAGCGTGCGGCCGAACGCGTCCAGCGCGCGGCAGGTGCCGGGCGTGAGCGTCGGCTTTTTGTGGGCGACGTACATATCGGTCCACTCGGCGACGGTATCGCTGCCCCGCGTGACGTCCAACCCCTTGTGCAGGTCGGCTTTTACGCTTGCGGCGCGCTGCTGGGCCTCTTTTTTCGTCTGCCCGTAAACGGCTTTGTATTTTTTTACACCGTTCACGGTGCCGATGTAAACGCGCTTGCGATAGGTTTTCGGCATGACTCATCCCTCCCCGGCGGCGAAACGAAACCGGCGCCGTCGCTTTGCCTCAATCATTCACGGGCGAACAGTGTTTAATGCATCCCTGACGCGTATTGCGATTCTACCACACCGGCGCGCGGTTTGCAAGGGGAGGGACGTTCTTCGCCGGCGGAGCGAGTTTTTTTCGCAAGAAATGAAATTACCCCTTGATTTTTCGTGCGGGATTATGTATAATAGCAAAGCGCTTTGAAAAGCGCAACAAGTGAAAAGCAAATTGCTTTGACCGTATGGAGAGTTGTCCGAGTTGGTCGAAGGAGCACGATTGGAAATCGTGTAAACGTCAAAAGCGTTTCGAGGGTTCGAATCCCTTGCTCTCCGCCAAAAAATCTCGTTGCTATTGCAACGAGATTTTTTTATCCAAGCCGCAGGCTTGGCATATCATCGCCGCACTTGTGCGGCGTATATCATCCGCCCGCAGGGCGGCATATCATCACGGCTTTGCCGTGCATACCCGCGGCTTGATGAGATGCAATTCCTGCGGAATTGATGAGATACAACGCAACGCGTTGATGATATACAACGGCTTCGCCGTTGATCATTAAAACTATATCCTCTCTTTTTTAGCCGCTTGCAAAAAAAAAAATCGCCTTGGGGCGATTCTTTCCTTTTTTATCATCCGCGCGCCGTCTTATTCCGCACCGTCGGGTGCAAGCGTCACGACTTCAAAGTGACAGCCGCGCTCGGTGCGGAAGGGGACGCGCCAGCCGCTTGCGCCGGAACTGACGTACATGGCGGCGCCGTTCCCGAGGTCGTAATTGCCGCAGTTGTAACTGACGAACGAGAAAAACAGGCCGCAGGGGAACAACTGCCCGGCGTGCGTGTGGCCCGAAAGCTGCAGATCGGTGCCCGCCGTCAGGTTGTCTTTCGCCTTTGTTGGCTGATGGTCGGCGACCAGCAAAAACTTGCCGGGATCGGGGTTCGCAAGGTCGCGGATGTCTTTTCGCAGTTCGGGCGCCGCGGCGTCCTCGCGGCCGAGCAGCAGCAGATCGTCGCCGAGTTCGACGTACTCATCCGCCACAACGGTGATGCCGTTGCGTTCCATCGTCTGCAGCAGTTCCTTTTCGGTGTAGTGCAGGCCGCCCTTCATATATTCGGCGTGCTGTACCACCTCATGATTACCGAAAATGAAATAGACCGGCACGCCCGTCTCGCCGAACAGGCGATAGGTGCGCTCCATCTCCTCTTTGGTGGTGTAATCGTCCGTAATGTCCCCGCCGAGAATGATGAAGTCGGGGTTTTGCGCCTTCATAGCGGCGATCGTTTTTTCCGTCGTTGCCATACTCTGCGACGAGCCGACGTGCAGGTCCGCCGCAAACGCGACGGTGTAGGTGCGGCTCAGCTTCGCGGAGCGGTACGTATGGTACGCGGGGCGAACGGTCCGCATATTGACCGTGCCGAACACAAAGAACGACATGCTGAAAACCAGACTCAGAATTTTGACGGGCGCGAAGGCGCGCTTTTTCTTGGCAACGGCGCAAAACGCCGCGTACACCGCGTCCGCCGCGGCGTCCGGCAGCAGCGCCGCATACAGCGCCACCATCGGCACCTGCACGGGGCGCAAGAAAACCGGCCCCGCCATGACCAGCGCCGCGCAGGCGACGGCGATAAGCGCCTTTGCCGCGATCAGCGCGGCCCGCCAACCTTTTTTAACGGTGCGTTTTCGGCAGGCGAACTGGATCAGGGTGAGCGCCGCCTCTGCGACGGCAAACAGCAGTATCCACGAAATGTAGTGTTCCATGCTTTCTCCTCGTTCGGCGGTCACTCCGCGAACAGTTTAACGATTTCTACCAGCACGTCGGTCTGTTTGTCCATCCCCTCGACGGTGTTGTGCTCATACGGGCCGTGAAAGGCGTAACCGCCCGTGCCGAGATTGGGGCAGGGGAGCCCGCGAAATGAAAGCTGCGCGCCGTCGGTACCGCCGCGGATGGGGTCGGTGCAGGGCTCCAACCCGCAGCGCCGCGCCGCTTCCAGCGCGTTGTCGATCAGCACTGGGTACTGCCGGATGATCTCGGCCATATTGCGGTACTGCTCATGGAGCGTCAGTTTGACGGTGCAGCCGTATTCGGCGCTGAGCGTCTGCGCGATCGTGCGGATCTTCTCCTGCCGTTTGTCAAAACTCTCGGCGTCAAAATCGCGGATGATATACTCGGCGATCGCTTCTTCCACGCCGCCCTCCAGACGGGTCAGGTGGTAAAAACCCTCGCGTCCCTCGGTGCGGGCGGGGATCTCATCCGCGGGCAGCAGGTCGTTGATCTTGGCCGCGACCAGCGCCGCGTTGACCATAATGTTCTTGGCCGAGCCGGGGTGCACGCCCACGCCCTTGATCTCAAAACGCGCCATCGCGGCGTTGAAGTTTTCGTACTCGAGATCGCCCTCGGGGCCGCCGTCCAACGTGTAGCCGAGGTCGGCGCCGAAAGTGTCAAGGTCGACCGTGTCCGCGCCGCCGCCGGTTTCTTCGTCGGGCGTAAAGGCCAGGCAGACCGTGCCGTGGGGCACGTTTTGCGTCAGCAGGCGTTCGGCCATGGTGACGATCTCGGCCACGCCCGCCTTGTCGTCCGAGCCGAGCAGGGTGGTGCCGTCGGTGGTGATCAGCGTGCGCCCCTTGAGCGACGCAAGGTGTGGGAAGGTCTTGACCGACAGCACCTTGCCGCTGTCGCCCAGCGGCAGATCGCCGCCGTCGTAATTCGGCGTCAGCACCGGCTTGACGCCCGCGCCGCTGCAGTCGGGCGACGTGTCGATGTGGGCGATAAAGCCGAGCTTCGGCTTGCCCTCATACCCCGGTGTGGCGGGGATCTTCGCGTAGGTACAGCCGTTTTCGGCGGCCAGCACGTCGCTCGCGCCGAGTTCGGTCAACTCCTGCGCCAGTATTTTTTGCAGGTCAAACTGCTTGCGCGTGGTCGGTACGGTTTCGCTGCGGTCGTCGCTCTGTGTGTCGATCACGGCGTAGCGTAAAAACCGTTCGTATGCTCTCATG
>CADBON010000133.1 GCA_902796315.1 Oscillospiraceae bacterium
CCGCCTGATCGGGGCGCCGTACTGGGGCGCGCTCAAGGGGTGGGGCAACCGCCTGCAGGACGTGATCGAACTGGAGCGTATGGAGCGCTCATGGTACCCGGGCGGCGACGCCGAGATCGTCAGCGAGGGCGACGTTTTTCCGCGCCCGCGCTATGCGGTGCCCGCCTCGTATCTGGATATTTTCGACACGGCGCTGCGCTTTTCAGGCGGCTTTTCGGGCATTCAGAAATACGTTTTCGACTACACCTCGTCCGTCGGCTATGAAACCGGCTATACCGCCCTTCCCGGCAACGATTACCTGGACGAACTGACCGCCGGGACAGAAAGCGTCGGCATCCGCGTTTATGAGCGGATGCAAAAACTTGCGGACGCCGATTTGACCGGCGACGTGCGTACGGTGCCCGATCTGTTCTTTTCCAACGCCGCGCGAATGCTTGCCTGCAACGGTCTGCCGACCGTGTGGCAGGGAACGGGCTGCGGCGGCGTGGCTTTCGGCGAGAACGTCAAAGATCTGCCCCCAACGGCGTTCGAAAAACCCCTGGTCACCGACCTCCCGGGCGCCCTGTACCTGCAGGCGCAGGGGCACGACCTCGGCCTTGCCGCCGTCGGCGCTCCGTTTGAGATGGGGGATGAATATTTCCGCGAAGACGGCGAGTACGTCTGCCTTGCCTCACCCGCCGCGCCGCAGGATATGCACGTGCGATGCGCTTCCGTCAAAGACGGGGTGCAGATACTCAGTGAGTTCGTAACGGACGACGGGCGCCTGCCCGCCTGCTGGCGCAAAGGTCTGTTTACCGTCCTCGCGTTTGACAACCCGCCCGAGACCGTCTGGCGCAACTATATGCGCCCGCGGCAACTGCGGCGCGCCTTCCCCGACCTGCCCGTCTGCGCCGACGGCAATCCCGATTTATACGTGCAGGCGCGCGCGAGTGACGGCGTTCTCGTCGTCGGCCTGTGGAACTGCCACGCCGACGCCATCCGCGGCCTCAGACTGCGGCTGCGCGATTCCTACGCCGCCGCGGAAGGACGCGGCGCTACCGTCCGGCTGACGGCCGACGGCGCCGAAGTGGAGTTTCTTGCGGCTTTTTCTTACTGTTTTCTGAAATTATATCAAACCGAAAGGGGGAACGACCGTGTTTCGTGAAATGCGCCGTTTCAAACAGCAACTCTCCGACGATGCCTGTCGCGAAGTGCTGGCCGCCGCCCCGCGCGGCGTGATGGCCGTGACGGGCGACGACGGGTATCCGTACTGCTTTTTTATGAATTACGTTTACGACCCGTCGGTCGGCAAACTGTATTTCCATTGTGCGCGAGAGGGCTATAAGATCGACTGTCTGCGCCGCAGCGCGAAGGTCTGTTTCACCGTCCGCGACGAGGGGTTCCACCAGCCCGGCGATTGGGCGCTGACCTTCCGCAGCGTGGTCGTGTTCGGCACCGTTCGCCTTGTCGAAGACGAGGCCGAGACCATTCCGCTCGTCCGTATGCTGGGACGGAAGTATTATCCCGATTTCGACGACGTCGAAGCCGAGATCGCCAAAAGCGGCCGCCGCGTGATGATTCTGGAACTGACGCCCGACCACGTGACGGGCAAAACCGTTCACGAGAAGTGACAACCACCTGCAAATAAGAAAAAGGAACGCCTCGCGCTGGTTCCATAGGGATGTTTAGCGTGAAGGCCGAAACAGGGCAGACAACTTGGTCGTCTGCTCTATTCTTTTGTCCTTAAGCGATGCTTCCGATGTAGTTAAAGTAGATATCCATCTGATGGTTGGCGTTCTTTGCCCAGTATAAGTTATTTCTACTTTAATTCGACACTAAAAAGCGGCAAAATTATTGAAAACCAAATATGCGATTGTTATAATTATTTCAGGAGGAAGAAACATGGATAAATATGAATTTGGCAACCGATTAACTGAATATCGTACACAAAAAGGTTTAACGCAAAGCGAATTGGGTGAAATCCTTGGTGTTTCAAATAAAGCCGTTTCCAAATGGGAGAACGGTTCTGCTATGCCTCGGCTTGATATAATGATAAAGATTACGGAGTATTTTGATGTTAGTTTGGATCAGTTTTTAGGTATTCCTTCTAAACAA
>CADBON010000134.1 GCA_902796315.1 Oscillospiraceae bacterium
ATATGATCTGCTAATAAGACAAATTCTGATTTGTTGAGATAAAAAACAGAGCGGCTGAGTTTTTACTCAGCCGCCTTCTTTATAACGTGCACCCCTTCGGGAGTTTTTGTGTGACCGTTTCCGGTTGCGCTCAACTGTTTTCCAGATGCAGCATGACGATCATGCGCTCAAACATATCGTTGATCATGGGCAGGATCGCGAAACGCATCCGCGCGATAAGACTCACTCGGCCGCTCTGCGTCTGCACCGTGCCGAGGTTGGCGTTCAGGAACGCCGTGCGCCGTACGGCGAAATCGCGGACATTGGCAACTTCCTGCCGATAGGCCGCAAGCGCCGCGGCGGGGTCGGCGGTGTCAAACAGATTCCAGCGTACCGCGTTCATGGCGGCGGAGCGCTCCACGGTCGCGGCGTACGCATCCAGCTTGTCGGTCGACCAGCTCTGCAATACCGCACCGACGTTCCGGTCCCAATTCGCGCGGCTCGCGTTCACGAATTCCTGCTTTTGGCAAAGCTGATTGTAGAGCGTCGGTTTGCTCATAGCGTCCGTCGTGCCGAATACCGTGTTGCGGTACTGGCGGCCGAAACAGACCGTGAACTCTTCGGGATTGGTATAGTCGCAGCCGTACCGCTTGTCGGGGTTGTTGCCCAGGGCGTTGTCATAGTCCCACACGGGGCCCGCGTACAGTTTGCCGCCGGCGTCCTTATAGAAATAGGTGCTCGTCAGGCCGCTGTCCATATTGGAGCCCCACTCGCTGAGCAGATAGTAGTTGACAAGCGAGTCAAAGTCGGCAAGGTCGCGGTAACTTTCGCCCTGTGCGTTCACGCCGCCGTCGTCAAAAACGGCGTCCTCCAGCCGCTGTACGTAATCGGCGATATAGTTGATCTGCGCTTCGCTCGCGTACTCGGGGCATTTGAGGATATAGGGCTGACTGCGGCTCGTCACAAAGCCGCTCAATTCGTCCTGATAGCGGTTGGCGATCTCCATTTCGATCAAATAGCCGCCCGTGACGTCGGGTTCCGCCGTTCCGGCGGGTGCGGCGGGGACGTCCACCCATTTGCGGGTGTTCTCTAAAAGACCCGCGTAGCGGCCGTAAACGCCGCGCTGCGGCAGGGCGTCCATCTCAAAATCGGGGTCGCCCGTAGCCGCTTGGGTGATCTCTTCGTTGTCGTCGTCAAGGTTGTGGATGTCGACGCGTTTGCTGTCGGCCTCGATTTTGGTCGTCAGCAGGTACGAACCGTTGTACTCGCCGTTGAAATACACGTCGCAGGGCCGGCAGAGCGGGGAGTAGCCCAGGCCGATCTCCTTCGCCGCGCCGAACATGACCGCGTTGCACAGCAGCGATTTGTCGGTGTGGTTGGCGATCAGGCACCATTTTTTGCTCTTGCCCATGCCGAGCAGGTCGGTCTTTTTATCCAGTTTGAGGTTATACCCTTTTTTGACTTCTTTCCAGGAGGCGTTGCCGCGGCCTTTGATGGAGCTCAGCGCGCCGTCGTACTGGCTTTTGCCGTTCGCGTCAAATATCTTCAGTTGGCCGCTCTCGGCGTACACGTGATCCGGGTCCGAATCGATGGCGGTCATCGAGCCGCTCTGCGTCGTCACAAAGACGGTCGCCACGCCGATGGACTGCATCACGCGGTAGGGGTAGGTGTTTTTGCCCGCGGTGATCTTGCCGCTTTCGCCGAGGTAGCAGGTGTCGCCGCTGGCGACTTTGGCGCCGTTCACTTCCAGAACGTCGCTCCCGCTGTACCAAAGGCGCAGCGATTTTGCCGTGAATGCGGACGGCAGGAAAAAGATCCACGTTCCGTCGGACGCCTCAAACCAGCGCACGGCGTCGGGCGTGCGAGCGGACGTTGCCGTCGGCTCGGTGAGCGTAACGGTCGGCGCCGCGGCTTTTGCGCCGTCGGCGGTGAGCGCCAGACAACTGCCCGCCACCAAAAGCGCCAGCACAAGGGCCAGTAACTTTTTCATGGGTTCGACCTCCTTGAAACGATGTCGTTGCTATTATCATATCACAGTTTCACAAAAATAAAAAGTGTCGATAGGGAAAATACGCAAATATTGTTTTCTCATTTTGCCGGAACAGCACGCCGGTTACAAAACTTCCGCGCCAAAACTTGATTTTCGGGCGGGGGGATGATAGAATGAAACCGACGGACGCCGCTCCGGCGCCGCAGAATCGCGGCACAGCCGCGTCACATAAAGGAGAGATACGATGGGCAACTATGACGTGGCGGCCTTTATCTGGCCGTCTTATACCGGCGATGAACCGCGTACGCGCATCTTTTGGGAAAAGGGCTTCGGCGAATGGCAGACCGTGATGGCCATGACCGACAAGGGCGGCTATGAGGGCTGCCGCTGGCCGCGCAAACCGCTGTGGGGCTATGTCAACGAAGCCGACCCGCGCGTGATGGAAATGCAGATCCAAACCGCGCTTGATTACGGCGTCAACGTCTTTATCTACGACTGGTACTGGTACGATAACCGCCCGTTTTTGGAGAATTGCCTGAACGACGGCTTTCTCAAGGCGCGCAACAACGGGGATATGCAATTCTACCTCATGTGGGCGAATCACAACGCCGAATATCTGTGGGATAAGCGAAACGCCGGCGAGGTCGACGAGGTCATCTGGCGCGGCGCGGTCACGCCCGCTATGTTCGACGAGATCTGCGACCGCACCATCGAAACGTATTTCAAACGCGAGAACTATTACAAAATCGACGGCTGCCCCGTCTATATGATCTTTGAGCCCGACAATTTCATCCGTACCTTCTCGTCGACCGACGCGGCGAAGCAGGGGGTCGAGCGCTTCCGCGAAAAGGTCAAGGCCGCGGGCTTCCCCGATTTGCATCTGCAATGCGTTTACTGGGCGCGCGGCAATTACGACTGGTTGCCCGACGGCGATCCCTGCAAGGGCCTGCCGTACGCCGACGTGATGCTCTACCTCGGGTTTGATTCCTTCACCAACTACAACTGGGGCGGCTCGGTCTGGCTGGATGGCGATTATGCCGCGCTGACGGAGAAGTACAAACAACGACTGCGTGAGTATGCGGACCGCGGGCTTATCTTTTACCCCAACGCCACCATCGGGTGGGACAACAACGTGCGCCATAAAAAGTTTATGCCCGGTGTCGTTCGGAACAACACGCCCGAAGCGTTCCGCAACGCCTGCGAAATGGTGCGCGAGTTCCTTGACGGCGAGTGCGAACGCGGCCGTTTGCGCGCCCCGCTTGTGACGGTCAACAGTTGGAACGAGTGGACCGAGACCAGCTATCTCGAGCCCGACGACCTTTATGGGTACGGCTATCTCGAGGCCATCGCCTCCGCATTTGGTGACAAATAAAGCAAAAAACAATGCGCCCCGGTATGCAAACGCATACCGGGACGTTTTTGTTTTGTTCTTATTCGAACAGGTACACTCTCGTCTCCCACGGCTTGGTGGTAAAGGCGTTGCCGCTGACGGCGGGGTATTTGTAGTTGCACAGCACGCATTCGCCCTTGCTCAGGTCAAATCCCTCGGGCGCTTTGAACTTGACGGGCTTGTCGGTGAACGAGTTG
>CADBON010000135.1 GCA_902796315.1 Oscillospiraceae bacterium
CCGTCACCAACGAGAACGGCGAGCCCGAAACCGCCAAGCAGGGCTTTATCGGCCAGATCCAAGACGGCAACGTTATCGAGGATTACGGCTATATTGTCACGCTGCCGAACGGCTGGAAGTTCGCCGAAAGCGGCGATGCTGCGACCAAGTATAAAAATGCCTCGCATCAGGCGGAGTTGGAAATCAGCGTGAAGGACAATATGACCTATGACGGCTATTATGAGTATAGCCTCAACGCCAAGAAACTGATGGAAAAAGAGGGCATAACGGTCGCCGTTGACGAGTACGACGTCCCGAACGCCGACGCCAAGGGTACCTTGATGACGATGCGCATCACGGGCGAAGACGGGAAAGAAATGACGGTCTGCGACGCCTTCTTCGTCAACAGCGAGAATCTGTATGATATTCGCATGACCCTCCCGAGTACGGACAGCGCCGAAGCTCTGTTTACCGAATTTTTGAGCGCCATCACCTACAAACCCTACCGCTATTTTGACGAGGTCACGACCACCGCCGCCGACGAAACCGCAACCGAAGCGGCCACCGAAGCGGCCTCCGAAACCGAGAGTACGACCGCCGCTTGATTCCCCGACAAGCTGATCCCGTAACGCCGCGCGTTCGCAAGAACGCGCGGTTTTCCGTCGCTTTGCAAGGTCTTGAAAACCGAAGGGGATTATGCTATACTTTCAATATCCTACCGCTTGTGAAAGATGGTGTTTTGTATGAAAAAAGTTCTGAAAAAAATCGGGAAGTGCATCGCGGTCTTCCTTGCGACCGTGATCGGCATTCTGGCGGTTTTGTGCGTGATCACGCTGATTTGGGGCGGTGTGCAGTGCTCGCGGGGCGACGTCTACAATCTGCTTCCGTCCGTGCCGCAGGATTTCACCCCCACGATCCGCCTCGTCGTCATGACCGACTCCCACCACAAGTACGACCGCTGCGCCGACGCGATCGACACCGCTTACGGCTTGTTTGATACGGCAAAGCCCTATGCCGGCGTTGACGCCTTTGTGGATCTGGGCGACTTTTCCAGCATCGGTGAAAAGGACGCTTACGTCGAGTATGCCGGCGTGCTCAGGGAGCACGTGCGCCCCGAGACCCCGATGATCGTCATCCACGGCAACCACGAGTTCAAACAGGCCGATAATTACGCCGCGTTCTATGACGAGACCTTCGGCGCGATCTTCGGCACCGAGCGCAACAGCGTGACCGAGATCAACGGGTTTTCGCTGATCGCCTTCTCCGGCGACAGGGGACTGACCGAGTGGACCTTCACCCCGAGCAGTCTGAAATGGTATTCCAACGCCATTAAAGAGGCGGAAAAGACCGCCGACGGCAAAGCGATCTTCACGTTCCAGCATCCGCATCCCTGGGGCACGGTTTACGGCTCCACCGTTTGGGGCGATCCCCAGATCAACTGCGTGCTCAACGGTCATACCAACGTTGTGAACTTCTCGGGCCATTCCCATTTCCCGCTGAATGACCCGCGCAGCATCAACCAGGCCACCTATACCGCTGTCGGCTGCGGCGCCATGGCGAGCTTTGAACTGGATAACAACGGCATTGTCGGCCAGCATCCCGAACGGTATGACACCGCCGCCGAGTTCTGCGTGGTCGAAGCGGATAACGACGGCAGCGTGCGCATCCGGGGGTACGACCTCAATTCCGACACGTTCTTCTGCGATTATTACATCGACAACGTCAATGACCGCGATTCGTTCCCGTATACGGTCAAGAATATGAAAGCCCACGACGGCGCGCCCGTCTTCGGGCCCGATACCGCCGCGACCGCCGTCCGCGACGAAAACGGCGAGTGGGTCGTTTCCTTTGACGAACCGCATGTCGGCGAGGGGTACATCGTCCACGAGTACAAGATCCGCATCAAGGACGAGGCGGGCAAGACCGTTTCCAACAAGAACCTCATCAACGATTATTATTTCATCGACGGCGACGGCAAGGCGCAGTTCCATTACGGCGCCGACGTTCTGGAAGCGGGCAAGACCTACACGATGACTATCCGGGCCGAGAGCGCCTATCACTTCCACTCCGAGCCCATCGAGCTGACCTTTACCGCGGCCGAGTGACGTTTCCGCCATAACAACGATCCGACCTCCGTTTCTTTCGGAGGTCGGTTTTTATGCGAGGGCCAACGGCGGACTGTGCGTCGCGCACATCGTAGTCGGCAAGGAGCGTGTCGGCCGGGAAAGGGTGTCTTCCCCATCACGGGCACCTTTTTCGCTCTTGACAAACGTTCCTATTGACGGGTCGTGCTTTTTGAAGTAAAATGGTGGTGAAATCGTGCCGCAAAATGCTGTTTCAGCATTTTTTAGGACGCATTTTTGACAAGTCAATATACTTGTCGTGCGGCAAAGTTTGACAAGTTTTTTTACTTGTCACCATACGGTGTGGAGCGCCGGTTGCCGCTTCTTCGGAAGTGTGTATTATTTGCCGGTGTGAAGTGTTCTGCCTTTACAAACAATGCTTCACCGCACATGCTGAACGTTATTACACAACGAAGGAGTTGTTATTCGATATGGAAACTCAAAAACCGCGCAATATCTGGAAGGCGATCGCCATCGTCGCGCTTTGTCTGCTGGTGATCTCCGGCGTCTGTTACGGCATGGGCGTCGGCCTTGCGAACAAACCCGCCCGTACCGAACAGACCACCGCCCCCGCGGACGGATCGGCCCCGCAGGACACGGAAACCGAAACCGCGACCGACCCGCTGTCGCTCTGGACGGCCGACGCGCCCGCCAAACAAGAACTGCTGGCGTACGTTGCCGCCGTCACCGACGAGGCCGACCCCGATTTCATCCCCGTTGAAAACCGCATCGCCGTCTTTGATCTTGACGGCACGCTGTTCTGCGAGACCGACCCCAATTATTTTGACTACTGTCTTCTTAAGTACCGCGTGCTGGACGATCCCGACTACAAAGATCGTGCGTCCGATTTTGAAAAAGAGGTCGCCGAAAAGATCCGTGAGCAGAACGAGACCGGCGCCAAGTTCGACGGGCTTGAAGTCGACCACGGCAAGGCGGTCGCTTCGGCGTTTGCGGGCATGACCGTCGACGAGTTCAATGCGTATATTCAAGCGTTCAAACAGCAGGAGATGCCCTCCTATACCGGCATGAACCGCGGCGAGGGCTTTTACCGCCCCATGCTGCAGGTCGTTGAATATCTCAAGGCCAATGACTTCACCGTGTACGTCGTCAGCGGGACCGACCGCTTCATCGTCCGCGGCATCGTCGACAATTCGGCGCTTGACTTGCCCGCCAATCAGATCATCGGTTCCGATGAAACCCTCGTCGCTCCCGACCAGGGCGACACGGACGGTTTGAAATACGTCTTCGACGACGACGACAAACTGGTGCTCGGCGGCGAGTTTATCATCAAGAATCTGAAAATGAACAAGGTCACCGTCATCCAGCAGGAGATCGGCATTCAGCCCGTTCTTTCGTTCGGCAACAGTACCGGCGATTCATCTATGGCCGAGTTCACCACCAGCGGCAACCCGTACAGAAGTCTGGCGTTTATGCTCTGCTGTGACGATACCGAACGCGAAAACGGCAACGTCAAAAAAGCGGACGAAATGCGCGAAATGTGCGAAGAGTTCGATTGGGTCCCGATTTCCATGAAGAACGACTGGACCACCATTTACGGCGACGGCGTCGCAAAAAAATAAGAATCCGTACGGTATTGTGTCGCGCGGGACAAGTTCCCCGCGGCTTCGAACAGGGAGGCGGACCATGTATATTCGTGACAAAAGCGAAGAGCGTACCTCCATTCAGACCCACGGCGCACTCAACCCCACCATCGATTGCCAGTGCGACGTCGTGATGCTCTATGGGCTGAACGAAGAACTGCCCGAACGGCTCAAAACGTTCCGCGACGCGGGCTACCGCCTGCACTTTATGACGGGCATCGCCTGGGGCGGTTACGTGGATTACCTTTACGGCGACTGGGACGGCCGCGACCATTGGGACGAGGCGCAGACCGACCGCTGGGGCAACCGCATCCTGCACGGCGAGGACACGCCCTATATGTGCCCGACCATCTCGTTTGCCGATTATTTGACCGAAAAGCTCAAAAAACTTGTCGTCGACGTCGACGCCGTTGAGGCTATCTACGTCGAG
>CADBON010000136.1 GCA_902796315.1 Oscillospiraceae bacterium
CAGGCCGTCGTAAGCAGACCGTACACGATCTGCTCCTCCCCGAAAGCCGCGCTGGAAGACCGCTACGAAGTACTGATCCGGCGTCACCCGAACGGCTTTGTGTCGCCGTATATTTTCGCAAACTGGGGCGTCGGCACGCAGGTCACAGCGTCCGCACCGATGGGGCCCTATCACCAGCCCATACGCGACGGCAAAAACGTGGTTGCCGTCTGTGACACCCGCGGTGTATCACCGTTCCTGTCGATGGCCCAGGCCATTTGCGACGGCAGTATGGACGTTCACATGACCCTCCTTTACGCCTGCCGCAAACGCGCGGACGCCGTGGCTGTCGCACGCCTTGAGGAACTGTCGGCCGAAACGGACAGATTCCGCGTCGTTTACGTTTTCAGCGACGAAACGGTCGACGGCTGTGAGCGCGGCTTCGTCACGAAAAACATTCTTGAAAAATACGCGCCGCGCACGCGGTACAGCGTCTTTATCTGCGGTTCGACCGCCCTCTATAACCGCCTGTCGGAACAATTGCTCGCCATGCGGCTTGAGCGCAAGTACGTGCGATTCGGTTACAACGGCCAGATCACCGACCCGTCCGTCATCCCCGGCTTTCCGCCGGAGGCCGTCGGGCAAACGTACCTGTGCAAAGTCATTCGCGGCGGCGAGCAGGCGCGCATCATTCATTGCCGCGCACAGGAATCCGTGCTGACGGCGCTGGAACGCGAGGGGCTCGCCGTGCCGAGTTCGTGCCGGTCAGGCGAATGCGGTTTTTGCCGCGCCCGGCTGACAAAGGGCAACGTCTTTATGCCGCGCAACGTGGATTCCCGCCGCGTTGCGGATTCCGCACACGGTGTGATCCACCCCTGCTGCTCGTATCCGATGAGCGATCTGACCATCGTGCTGGACTAAAGCAAAAAAGAAAGAACGCCGACACGCGTCGGCGTTCTTTTTATTTGTTTGTTGGGCGGCGATCAATCGAAATCGTCGAAGCTGCCGCTCTTTTTCTTTTCGGACTTCTCGCCCGCTTTGGGAGCATCGTTCTTTTTGTCGGGTTTTTTCTCCGGGAAAACGAGCGGATCCGCGGGGTTGAGCGTAACGCGGGAGGTATCAACGGCGGGCTCTTTCTTTTCTTCTTCAAACGCGGGCATCAGGTCGATTTCATCCTTGTCCCCGTCGTCGGGCGCGGCGTTCATCTGCTGCATAACGGCGTCAAGCGCTTCGGGATTGTCTTTAAAGACCGCGCTGAGTTTGTACGCAATAGCGGCGTTCTGCATCTGAATATCTTCCATCGTTTTTTCGATGGTCTTGCGCTGCGAAACCACGTTCGCCAGAATCAGCCCCATCGTCGCAAACAGAATGGCGCCGATGACGATGAACCACACCGCGCTGTGCTCGGTCGCGTCGACAAAAATCGCCAAAATGGACAGCGGCACAAACAGCGCCACCACCACGTAGACGGCCGTAAAGATAATTCGTTTCACCAATGTCATAACAAGCCTTCCTCCTTCATCAATCGCCGTTTTCACGGGCAATACGCCGCAGGCCCTCAAAGCCGATGCGGACCGCCTCGTAGGGTTCGCGTTCATAGCAATCGTCCTGCTCGACGACAATATACTGCACGCCGATGTCGCGGCAGGCGCGGTAGCAGGCGCCGAGATCCATGTTGCCGCAGCCGACGGGCGCGAAGCGCGGCGCGTTGTCTTTCACGCTGAGGTCTTTGAAATGGCAAACCTCAACGCGGCCGGCAAGCTTGCGCAGATAGTCCGCCGGGGTGATCCCCGCGACCTGCATCCAGTAGGTATCGGGAATAAAGTGCAGTTCGGTTTCTTCAATAAAGCGTTCAAAGGTGCGCTTGCCGTCGTATACCTCAAAATCCAGCGCGTGGTTGTGGTAGCAAAGTTGTTTGCCGCGCGCCTTCATTTTGGCGGAGATCTCATTGCACTTGACGATAAATCCGGTGACCCCTTCGGCCGAGGAATGCACGTTGCCGGGCATGGCGCCGATGCCGATATTGTTGCAGTGGATCAGGTCGTGTTCGTCAATGAGCGCGTCCAGGTCGTTTTTCATGCGATCGTAGGGTTTGTGCGTAACACAGACGTCCATCGAGTACCTGTCCACCAGTTCGGCGACGGTGTGGGGGTCGATATCGCCGATGGCGGAAATCTGCACCACGTGACAGCCGATGGAATCGAGAAAGCGGAACGTCTCTTCCAGCCCCGCCGCATCGCGGCACTGATCGCGCAGCGTAAACAACTGCACGCCGAGTTTGATGGCACTCATACCGAACCCCTCCTTCTTATTTACTATTACTTTACAGCAATCACACGGGCAAAGTCAAGTGTTTTTTAAAAGGAAATACACAAGCAGAGAAAAAACAAGGTACCAGATGACGCACTCGCGTAGGGATTTGCCGCCGCAAGGGTCCCATATGAGGTTCTTAAGAGGATTTATGAACAACTTTCATCGAATATTTGTTTTTTTGTAACATTTAGCGGTTGTTTTTTTGAGAAGGATAGTATATAATAGTAGCAATGGGAGGTGTAATTATGACGGATAAAACAATCCAATTCACCATCAACGACGAGCATGAGAAAGAAATGCGCGACATTCTCGTGCAGGTTTACGACGCGCTGGTGGAAAAGGGTTACAACCCCACTACCCAACTTGTCGGTTACATTCTTTCCGAAGACCCGACCTACATCACCTCGCACAAAAACGCGAGAAGTCTGATTCGCAAAATCGACCGTGACGAGCTCCTGCAGGCGCTTCTCAAGGCCTATTTGAACTAAGGAGTTGTCGGCTATGGCCAAACAAGCAGAGAATTTTTTGATGTACAAAGGCAAACCCCTTGTCCGCAAGGGCAACACTTTGTATTACGGCAATATGCAGGATGAGTACGTCATCATGCTTTCGATTATGGATTCACACGAAGTGAACGGAATTCAGATCGCCGACAAGGTCGTCGTGCAGTTACTGAACACCGACCCCACCGTCAATCCCCTCGAGGCGGTCGCCAAACGCAGCGAAAAAAAGGGCCTGTGGGCCGCGATGGACATCGGTTCGGTCTGGCTGGAAAGAGCCCTGCAGCACGCAGAAGAATAACGCACAACCCAAACGAAAACCCCGTCGGAACGACGGGGTTTCTTTTTTATTCCGCTGTATGAAGCGTGCAGTAGACAAGTTCGGGACGGTCTAAAACGCGGACGGGAATGATACTGTTGCCGACGCCGCGGCTGATGATCATCGCGGTGCCACCCTCGGTGTGCTTACCGGCGGTGTACTTCGGGAAAAGCCCCTGATCCGGCGCGATCAGTCCGCGGCCGAACAGACGCGCCTGCCCGCCGTGGGCGTGGCCGGAAAAGACGAGGTCGTAGCCGTGCGCGGCATAAACGGGCAGTTCCTGCGGCTGGTGCGCCAAAAGAAGAGAGAAGCCCTCCCCTTTCCCGGTCGCGGCGCAGAACATATCGGCCGTTTCGGTGGTGGTAAAGGCGTCCGCTTCGGGCGCGTAAAAATCCAGCAAGCCGCAGAGCGTGACGGTATCGCCGCCGCGGGTAATCTCGGTTTTCTCGTTGCGAAGAAGCGTCACACCAAGTTCCTCGAGGCCCTCTAAAAACACCGCAAATCCATCGGGATCGTAAGAGGCGTAGTTGATTTCGTGATTCCCCAGACAAGCATAGCAAGGCGCAACGCGCGTAAAGGCGGCGATCTGGCGCAGCGCTTCGTCAACGTCGGTCTTGCGGCAGTCGATGCTGTCGCCGGTCAGCACAATCACATCCGGCTGTTCGGCTTGCAGGGAGCGCAGCACCGCCGAACTGACCGACGTGATGTGCGTGTTGTGCAGGTCGGAGACCTGGGCGATTTTGAATCCGTCAAACGCGGACGGGAGAGCGGCTGATGCGACCTCGTAGGCGGAGACGGACAGCGTCAGATTGCCCCACGCGAGCGATCCGCCGACCAGCACGGTCACGCACAGGAGGGCTCCGAGCAGCCTTTTTTGACGCTTAACCAAGTATCTCGCCGTTCTCTATAGCCGTGATCTGGTCAACACGGCGCTGATGACGTCCGCCCTCGAAATCGGTTGAAAGAAAGACGTCAACCAGTTCGCAGGCAAGGCCGGCGCCGATCACGCGCGCGCCCATGCACAGCACGTTGGCATCGTTATGCAGACGCGTATACTTGGCTGAAAAATAATCGGAACAGCAGGCGGCACGGATCCCCTTGACCTTGTTGGCGGCCATGGAGATGCCGACGCCCGTACCGCAGCAAAGAACGCCGAGCGCGGCTTCGCCGGACGTGATCTTGAGACAGGCCTTCTGCGCGAACGCGGCATAATCGACGGAAGCGGGCGAATCGGTGCCGCAGTCGATAAATGCAACGCCCTGTTCGGTCAGGTGCTTTTTGATTTCTTCTTTCAGCGGATAGCCGGCATGGTCGGATGCAAGAACAATCATTGGTTTTCCTCTTTTCCTTCGTTTTGTTTTTTCTTTAACTCGCGTTCCGCCTGAGAAACGCGTAAATAGCAAGGCAGTAAACCGGCGGCGTCCACCGCTTCGTCCACACGTTCAGCCGCAAGCAGCGCGACCGAGGCGGCGCTTTGGTAGCGCTGACCGAGCGGTGCGAGCCGCAAATCAGGCAGTACGCCCTGCGCCTCACGGCACAGCAGTTCGGCGCCGTCACCGGCCGCTACGATGGGGCCGTCGACGGCCTTTAACTGTTCAAGCACGTCGGTAACGGCAAGGGCTTCATCCGGCGAAAGCCGCACAAACCCGCCATCTTTGCACGAAAAGCGTGCGGTGTACACCTGACGGCAGCGGGCGTCCATGGCTGATACGACCGTGACCTCGCTCCCCTCGAACGGTTTGGCGATGACCTCAGGCGTCGAAAGACCCACACAGCGGATGCCGAGGGGTTGGGCGATGCCCTTCACGGCCGCCACGCCGATCCGCACACCGGTAAACGAGCCCGGGCCCGCGGAAACACCGATGAGGTCGAGATCGGCGGGCGTCAGCCCGGCAAAACGCAGGGCGTTGTCGATCAGCGACAGCAGGGTCTGGCTGTGGGTAAGGCCCGTGTTGGTGAACTGCACCGACAACAGACGCCCGTCCGCCAAAACAGCGGCGCTGGCCGCAGACGCCGAACTGTCAACGCCAAGAATTTTCATACGCTTCGTCCCCCGTCATCTGTAAGATCCGTTCGTTTTCGCCCGCGCCGCGTTCGATCCGCAGACGGATCACGTGCTCGGCGGGAAGGGCGTTTTCAATATTCTCGCTCCACTCCACCGCCAGCACACGGCGGCCGTCAAGGTAGTCGAAAAACCCCGTGGAGCAGAGGGAATCAAACGTGGTGACGCGGTACATATCAAAGTGACACAGCGGGATCTCGCCGCGATACTCGTTGACGATGGCAAACGTCGGACTGTGCACGTCGTCCACGACGCCAAGCCCGCGGGCAAGCCCCGCGGTGAAGCAGGTTTTGCCCGCGCCGAGACCGCCGAAATAGGCGATCACTTCGCCGCCTTTCAGCACCCTGCCGAGTTTTTCCCCGTACGCCATCGTCTGCTCGGGAGAAGCGGAAAGAACCTGTACCATACGCACCTCATTTTTTCGACAAAAACTTGAAAAGTCACTTTACATAAGGTATAATACCAACATAGCGAAATAAAATCAAGGGGGCAGAGCCTTGAAAAAAATATTTTCCGTCGTCAAGCGCTTTGTCGCCGAGACGGATAAGGTGCTGACGCTGCTGATCGTGGCGGCGTCCGTGTTCGGGATCCTCGCCGTTTACAGCGCGACCCGCTACACGCTGGAAGACGGACAAAAATTTTCGCGCGACGCGCTGGTCATGTTCATCGCCGCCGCGGCCGGCATCGTCATTATGATGATCGTTTCGGCCATCGACTATGAATTGATCATGAAACTGTGGCCGCTGATAGGCGCGTTCTGCTTCGTGCTGATGATCGTCACGCTTCTGTTCGGCGCCGCGCCGGAATCACGCCCCGACTCGCGCTGCTGGCTGGCGATCGGTCCCATCTATTTCCAATCGTCGGAACTGTTGAAAATCGGGTTCATCATCACCTTTTCGATGCACCTCGATCTGATCAACGATGCGGTCAACAAGCCGCGAAACCTTCTGCTTCTTGCCATTCACGCCGCCATCCCCATCGGTCTTGTCGTGCTTACCGGCGACATGGGCTCGGCGCTGGTCTTCATTCTGATCGCCATCGCCATGCTTTTCCTCGGCGGCGTCAAACTGAGTTTGTTCGCCGCGGGCGGCGTGCTTTTGCTGGCCGCCTCGCCGCTTGTGTGGATGTTCGTATTTAACGACTTTCAGAAAAACCGCTTTCTGGCGCTGCTTCGCCCCGAAGATTTCCCCGCCGAGAGTTACCAGCAGTTGAAGGGACTGAACGCCCTCGGCTCGGGCGGATTCTTCGGCCAAGGCATCTTCAAAGGCGCGTACACGCAGAGCGGGCTGGTCCCCGAAAGTCAGAACGACATGATCTTTACCGTTATCGGCGAGGAAACGGGCTTTTTCGGCTGTTTATGCGCGCTGGCGCTGCTGTTCCTGATCGTATGGAAAATGTACAGCATCGGCAAAAAGGCGCGTGATTTTTCCACCCAGCTCGTGTGCTGGGGCATGGCCGCCATGATCACCGCGCAGGTGATCATCAATATCGGTATGTGCCTGATGGTGCTGCCCGTAATCGGCATTACACTCCCCTTCTTCAGCGCCGGCGGATCCAGTACGCTGTGCCTGTATATCGGGCTTGGGCTGGTATTGAGCATCGCCCGCTTCAACAAATCACGCGAAATGGTGAACTTCCGCTTGAGCCATATTTCAACGCCGTTTTCGGAGTTTTAAGATTCACAGAGATATATGGAAAGCCCCGCCTTTGGGGCGTGCAGGTTAGGGATTTCATAGATTTTGAAATGATCTTTTCCGCTGTAACTGCTTCAAACCGCGGGCTAAGGCGTCAG
>CADBON010000137.1 GCA_902796315.1 Oscillospiraceae bacterium
CGAATTCTCTTATAATAAGGACGGTTTAGTTTCATTCTCAGGAAAAGGGGTTAAAACCATGAAGGGTATGTCCATTAAGAAAATCCTGGTCATCGTGGGCGGGATCTGCGCCGCGCTGGCGTTTATCACTTCCACGAATCTCAGCACGGTCATGACGATTGTTGCGGCCCGCAACAACGCGCAGAATACCGGCACCACACAGATCCAATACGTGGATGAAAACGGCAACCCCGTTGCGCCTCCGAGCGGCAGCTCCTCTTCGAGCAGCACGCCGTCCGGTTCTTCCTACACGCCCGCCGCGTCGTCGAGCAGCAGCAGTTCGTCCACGCCCTCTTCGTCGTCGAGCAGCAGTTCGTCCACGCCTGCTTCGACGCCTTCCGACAGCGGTAAACCCGCCGACAGCGGCTCGTCCGGCGACAACGGCCAGCCCGCCGCGCCTGCCGACAATACCCCGGCCTCGGATGCGGGCGCCACGACCGATCCGGCCGCCGCCGTCAAACTGTACGTCGACGCCGTCAACAAGGCCAAATCGTCCGCTTCGTCCGTGACCCTCGTCAGGGACGGCGCGCTGAACTATGACAATATTTTCGAGGCCGGCGCTCTCTCCAGCCTGGCCGGTCCGCTGCGCAGCTTCTTCAAGGTCGAGGATAAGAACGATCCCAAACAGCCCTCCGACCTGCCGCCCGCCGGCGCCAACTGCAACCTGAACGCCGCCAACGTCAAAAGTGCGACCGTCACCGATAAGGACGGCGGCAAAGAGATCGTGCTTGTTATGAACGACGCCACCAACCCCACCGTCGGCGACGGCGGTGTCGGTTCCGTGGCCGGTATCATTCAGGAATCGCAGATCACCGGCGGTGTTTCCAGCATCCCCGGCATTTCGCTGAGCAACATCAAGCTCGACTACACCAACGTCAAAGTGACCGCCACCCTTGACGCGAACGGCAACCTGACCTATCTTGCCATCGACGCGCCCTGCATTCTTTCCCTGGGTGCTAAAGTCGCGATCATGTCCATCGATAACGCCCGCGTCGGCATTGAGGTCATCAACGAGTATCAGATCGCCTATTGATCCCGCTTTTTAAAAACGATCCCGAAAGGCACAGGTTTCTGTGCCTTTCCGTGTTTTAGAGGTTGTTTTATGGCACACGAGATCCACGACAAACTGACGGTCGAGGGCATCAAACCGCTGCTCGACAAAAACGGCGCGCGCTTCAATCTGCGCGTCGTTGACAGCGTCGGTTCCACCAACGACGAACTCAAGCGGCTTGCCCTGAACGGCGCGCGCGAGGGGATGGTGCTGGTTGCCTCATACCAGACCGCCGGACGCGGCCGGTTCGGCCGCAGTTTCGTTTCGCCCGACTCGGGTGTTTATTTGAGTATGCTGCTGCGCCCGTCGCTGCTGCCCGGCCAGGCGGTGCGTCTGACCACGGCCGCCGCCGTGGCCGTCTGCCGCGCGCTGGAATTTTGCGGCGCCGACAGCCCGCAGATCAAGTGGGTGAACGACGTGTACCTGCACGGCAAAAAGGTCTGCGGCATCCTGACCGAATCGGGCACCGACCCGCGGACGGGGGCCCTGGGATATGCCGTCGTCGGGGTGGGGATCAACGTTTATGAGCCGGAGGGCGGCTTCGATCCCGAACTGCGCGGCAAGGCCGGCGCGGTGTTCCCCGAACGGTGCGACAACCTGCGCAATTTCGTCACCGCCGAGTTTTTGAATAGTTTCGCCCAGTTGTACGCCACCGTGGGCACCAACGCCCACGCCGCCGAATACCGCAGCCGCTGCTTCGTGATCGGCCGCAAGGTGACCGTGCAGCGCGGGGGAACGGAGCGGCGCGCCACCGTGCTGGACGTCGACCGCGAGTGCCGTCTGCTGGTGCGGTATGACGACGGACAGGAAGAAATCCTGTCGTCGGGCGAGATTTCCTTGAAAATATAACCCGGTTTTTCTTATTCAACTTTCACATTTTCCGCCCTTCAAAATTGTGAAAGTGGCCGAGGAAAATAACGGATTTGCTCTTGCATTTACGGGCAATCTATGATAAAATCAATATGCATATATATAGCATGTGATGTTATCTCATTTTGCTGTAGCCCATTGTTAGGAGGATCCTCATGAAAGCAAGAAAACTTATCAGCATTGCTCTTGTTATCGTTCTTTCGGTGCTGACTTGCCTCGTGCCCACGGCTTCCGCCGCCGGCGCCGCTCCGCTGATCGTTGTGAACGGCTTTTTCTCAACGCCGTTGTACCTGAATTACGGTACCGACGAACAGATCGAGATTTTCGGTCAGGAGCGTCTGGTCGGCCTTGTCGGCGATTTGTCGGGTACCGACGTCAGCAACTTCAAGTTCGATCCCTCTGTGGCTGAAAGTGCCGTCGGCAAACTCGTCGGCGCGTTCATCAGCGGTATGATCGCTTACGGACGCAACCACAAGAGTTTTGACAAATTCTCCGATACGTTCATCCCGACGGTCGACAAGTATTTCGGCTGCCTGCGCATGGATGAAAACGGCCAATCTGTTGACCGGACCATCGGCTATGACAAATATCCGAAGGCCATGTCCAACTATACCGACGAGCAGAAAGAAAGTTTTATGGTCTTCGGTAAAGAGTATGCCGAGAAGTACGGCGAGGATAAAGTCTTTAACTTCACCTATGACTGGCGCTACAGCACCGTTGACATTGCCGAAGATTTCAAAGATTTTGTCAACAGCGTCAAGGCACAGACCGGCTCCTCCAAGGTCAACGTCCTGGCTGTCAGCATGGGCTCCATCATTATTCAGACCTATCTCAACAAATACGGCTCCGCTTCGCTGAACAACGTCGTGTACGCCTCCCCGGCGTGGCTCGGCACCGGTCTTGCGGGCGATATGGTCAACCGCCATATTCAGTTGGATGACTTCGCCATCGAAAACTACCTCGTCCAGCTCGCCAACGTCAGCGCCGTGACGCACATCGCCGCCACCTTCATCTCCTCTCTCGCAACGTGGGAAGATCTGACCGGCGAATATCTTGACAGCATCAACCTGTGGCTGCAGGGCGCTCTGCCCCGCATCTATTCCGACTTCGTCATCCCGGTCATCGCCTCCATGCCCGGCGTCTGGAGTCTGGTTCCCCACGAACAGTTCGAGAGCGGTATCGCAAGTCTGTATCCGGACGGCCGCTTCTATAACTACATCAACCCCGACGTGCCGGACGGCACCGTGACATCGGCTGACCCCGCCTGCATCACGCACACCATGCTGAATGCCGACGGAACCGTGACCGACCCCGTCACCCTGGCCGACACCGCCATGTACGCCAAACTCGTCCAGCAGGATAAGATCCAGCAGAAGGCGGCCGACATCATTGCCAAGAACGCGAAGCTGACGCCCAACATCGCGGGTTGGAGCGGCACCGTGAAGGGCAATATGAGATGGGGCATCGTCTGCGGTTACAACCGTCAGATCGCGCCCATCAACGAGAAGTATGAGATGAGCGACGGCGTCGTCGACACCAAGTACCTCAGCGGCGGCGCGACCTGCGCCCGTTACCTCAGAGCGTTCAACGATTGGGACGACGTCTACAATCAGAAGATCGCCGACGGGCACAACCACCTGTCGTGGGATTATAAGGTCGACGCGTCCACCTGCATGTTCCCCGAGAACGTGTGGTTCATTAAGAATATGGATCATATGGGCTTTGACACCAACAAGGGCACGACGCAGGTCATGATGTGGCTGCTTGACGCCACCAAGGCGACCAACATCCACACCGACGAAGAGAACTATCCCCAGTTCTTTATGTACAACACCTATAAGCGCATCACCGTCGCGAAACCCGGCAAACGCCCGATGGGCGATATCAACGGCGACGGCGTTGTCACCACCAAAGACGCGATCCTCGCGCTGAAGATGTCCGCCGGTACCATCAAACCCACCGACGAGCAGTTGACCTACGGCGATTATAACGAGAACGGCAAGATCGAAATTGCCGACGCCCGCGCCGTGCTGTGCATCGCGACCAAGATCCCCGTCGCGGTAAACTAAACGACGATCCATCATGAAAAGCGGCTGTCACGGACAGCCGCTTTTTTGTTATGCCCGCGGTGCGATTCCATGGGATTCTTTTTGCCGAAAAAACACCGACCGCAAAAATCTTTTGTTTTTTCTGTAAAGAAACGGGCGCGTGAGTTGTATCTATAGTGAAAGGTCCTTTCACGGTGATAAAAAATGGAAAAACAAATCTTTGAAAACGCTGTTGCGCGAAACAGCAGAAGACTGTTTTTAATTGCTTTATCGTTCACGAAAAACCATGATGATTCCGAAGATATCGTGCAGAACGTTTTTATGAAACTTTGGAACGGAAAAAACGATTTTGAGAACGACGAGCATATCAAGAACTGGTTGACTGCGGTTTGCGTGAACGAAAGCAAAAACTGCCTGAAATCTTATTTCCGCAAAAACACGACGGATTTGGACAGTGCTTGCGACCTGTATTCGTTCGACAGGCAAAGCGACCTGGATTTGTTTACTGCCGTTATGAAGCTTCCGAAAACAGACCGCGTGGTGATCCATCTTTTTTACTATGAAGAACTGTCGATCAAGCAGATCGCCGATCTTCTCGATGTGAAAGAAACGGCAGTTGGTACAAGACTGCACCGCGCAAGAAGCAAATTAAAAGAAATGTTGGGAGATGAATGGATCCATGAATAATCGATACAAGCTGGCTTTTTCAGGCGTCCGTCCCTCCGACGACCTCAATGAAAGGATACTTGCCATGACAGAGAAAAAAAGGCGCGTCAATTATAAGCGGGTGCTTGCTTTGACGGCCGCCGTGATTTTGATTTTGGCGATTTTCTGCATTTCGGTAAACGCCGCAACGAACGGTGAGTTTTTCACAAGTATTAAAATGCGTTTCAACGGTGAATTACAGACTCCGGACAAAGTCAAAAAAACCTACGACACTGCCAGCGGGCATACGGTCGAAGAACGTATTTATATCCTTGGCGATGGAGCTGAGTTTTTCGTGAGAACGGAAACGGCTGGCGAAGAAGAGGTAGCGACCGCCGACGCGTTCGGCTTTCGTATGGAAGTGCCCGACACGACCGAAGCCGGTGAGTGACAACCAATGGCATCAAAAAAAGAGCTTGTCAAACGACAAGCTCTTTTTCAGTTGTTTTATGACAGTTTCACGACTGCGGCGCCGAGCGCTTCGGCGTCCGCCGCGTTATGCGTGATCAGGATCACGGTCTTGCCTTGCGTCTGCGTCCGTAACAGGGCCAGGACGCTTTTTTTCGTGTCGTCGTCCAATCCCGTAAAGGGCTCGTCCAGCAGCAGGTGGGTGTAGCCGGGGCGGCACAGAGCCCGCGCCAGCGCCACGCGGCGCTTCATGCCGCCGCTGAGGGTGCCGGGCATACTGTCCGTTTCGTCGCCCAGGCCGAGCTGCCGCAGCGTATCGCGCGCGGTTCCGGGGTCGGCGCCCGTGAGCGTGATATTCTGCAGCACCGTGGCGAAGGGCAGCAGGCGGTCCTCTTGAAACACGACCGAAAAGATCGTGTCGCCGTCGAGCACCACACGGCCGCTGTCGGGTGTTTCCAGACCGAGCAGCAGACGCAGCAGCGTGGTCTTGCCGCTGCCGGAGGGGCCGAGCAGGCAGGTGACGCTCCCCGTGGGGAAGTCTGCCGTAAAATCACGGAGCACGACCTTGCCGCCGAACGTTTTTGTCAGGGATTCCGTCCTCATTTCGCCGCCCCCTTTTTATTGCGCAGTACCAGTTTCACCAGCAGTTTTTCCAGCATGACCGAAACCAGCACCACCACGAGCGTCCAGGCGAAGAGCGAGGGGATGTCGAGATAGATCTTCGCGTCGTACAGGCCCGCGCCGATCGAGTTCTTGGGGCTGCAGATCACTTCCGCGGCGATGCCCGCCTTCCAGCAAAGCCCCATGGCGGTCGCGGCCGCGCCCTTGAACGAGGGGCGCACCGAGGGTACCACGATCTTGGCAAGCACCCGGCGCTTCGGCACGCCGAAAACGCGGGCCATCTCCAGCAGTTGGCCGTCCACCTCGCCCAGCGCGGTAAAGACGGCGCTCCAGATGATGGGCAGAACGATCAGCGACGAGGTGACCGCGGCGACCGTGCCGTTGCTGAACCATACGAACAGCAGAATGATGAACGACGCGACGGGCGTGGCCTTGACCCCGCTTATCAGCGGCGCAAAGAGGGTGCGCAGCGCGGCAAAACGGTAGGTCAGCGCGCCGAACAAGACCCCGGCGGTGACGCCGGCGACATAGCCAAGTGACAGCCGCAGGACCGAAAAGACAACGCTTTTATAGAACGTCGCCGTTTGCAAAAGATCGGCAAGGGCGCGCAGCGTTTGGGTCGGCGAGGGAAGCAGTACTTCGCTGCCGACGGCCGCGGCCGCCCCGAACCAGACCGCCAGCCAAAAGACCGCGGTGCCAAGGGTTTGCAATACTTTCTTACTCATACGCATTCAAAAAGGGAGCCTGCGCTCCGCAGAACGGTCGTTGCGCCGCTGTGGTACGCCGGCTCCCGGTTGGTCGTTTGTCGGGTCGGTATCAGACGCCGTAGTAGAAGTCATCCGCGGGCAGAGCGCCGCCGACGGCTTTCGCGTCGGTGTCCGCGAGCACGCTCAGGAATTGCGAGGCGCTCTCTTTCATCGTTTCGCCGGTCAGGCAGACCATCGCGCAGTTGGGAATGGCTTTCGTCGCAACAGCGGCCGCGGCGATGTCATACTGCTCGATGAGCGCGCCCGCTTCTTCGGGGTTGGCGTTGACGAATTCAACAGATTGGGCATACTCGGCAAGGAAGGCGTCAAGAGCGTCTTTGTGCTCGGCGGCGAAGTCCGCGCGCACGGCGATAGCGCCCATGGCAAGTTGCTTGCCGGTGGCCTGTTCCCACGCCTCGGTCAGACTGATCTTGACGGCAAAGCCCGCGTCTTTCGAGAGCAGGGTGGTCACAAAGGGCTCGGGCAGAAGCACGACGTCGTAAGCGCCGCTGACGGCCTGGGTGACCACTTCGGCGTGCTCGTCGGCATAATCGACGGTGACGTCCTCACCGACGGTCAGACCGTTTTCACGCAGCAGGTAGTTGAGCACGTATTCCGGCGTGGAGCCCTGCCCGGATGCGAGGATCGTTTTGCCGCTGAGATCGGCGAAGGAGTTGACGTCGTCGCCTTTTGCAAGGATATACAGCACGCCCAGCGTGTTGATGGCCGCAAGTTTGATGGCGCCCTGGGTCTTGTTGTAGAGCGCGCTCACCGCATTGGTCGGCAGGGCGGCGATATCCAGTTCGCCCGACACCAGTTTGGCGGTGATCTGATCCGGCGCCGCGGCGACGGTGAAGGTGTAGTTGTTGGCGGCGGTGCCGGCGTCGTTGTCGGCCATCAGCTTGGCGGCGCCCATGCCGGTCGGGCCTTTCAGCACGGCGATGTTGACGTCGGCTTTGACGGCGGGCACGGTTTCGGCCTCGGTGGACGGGGCGGCGGTGGTTTCGGGCTGGGTTTTCGCGCCGCACGAAGCGAACAGCGACACGCACAGCACCAGGGCGAGCAGCAGGGATAACGTTTTTTTCATGACAGTTCCTCCAGTTTTAAAACGGTAACGGTTTTGCCGTTTTTCTTTATAATACCGGCTTCTTCCAGGTCGCTGAGTTCGCGGTAAAGGGTTGTGCGCCCTATGCCGAGGACCCGTGCCAGTTCGGCCATATTATACGACAGGGTGACGCGGTTTTCCTGCCCGTGCAGGCGGTATTCGTTCAGCAGATATTGCTGCAGTTTACTGCCGCTGCGGGTGAGCGTCGTGATTTTTTCACTGAGGAAGTGGATGCGCGCCGACAGCAGACGGATATAGTTCTCGGCAAGGCGCGGCTCCTCGCGGAACGCCGCCGTAAGCCATTCGCGCGAAAGGAACACCACCGTCGAGGCGCGCGTCGCGGTGATGACCGTCGGGAAGACGGGCCGCTCGTCAAACAGGGCCGCCATGCCGAAGGTACCGCTGCGCTCGAGCGTGCTCATGATCACGCGTTTGCCGCCCGCTCGCTTTTCGACGCGGGCCGCGCCGCGCGTCACCACGCCGATGGCGCGCGAGAAGTCGGTTTCGGTGAAAACCGTTTCGCCGGCGGCAAAGGAACGCTCGCTGACGCCCCCGGCCTGCAGCAGGTCTTGCGCCCGGGCGGCGGGAATCCCGTCAAACAGCGGCGCCTGCAGCAGCGCGTGTTTCTCGGAAGGTTTCATAATTCACCTCATATGTTCCGTTTGGAACACTATTATAAATTATTGTTACAAATTTGTCAATATCGATCCCGCATCTTTTTTGCGATTTTTTCGCTTTTTTGGTTTGAGTTCCCGCCGCGAAAAACAGCCGTATTTTTTGCATTTCCCCTTGTCGATATACGGGGGAGTGTGCTATACTATTTATTAATATAGGAAAATTTTGGCATATTCGGGGGTGAAAGCGATGGATCGGCCGGACAAGGCGCAAAAACGGGTGTGCCCGGTGTCCCGCAAATGCGGCGGTTGTCAGTTGATGAACCTGCCGTACGCCGATCAGCTGCGGATGAAACAGGCGCTTGTCAACAAACTGATGCGCCCCTTCGGCAAACCCGCCTTCATCATCGGGATGGACGCCCCCTTTCACTACCGCTGCAAGGTGCAGGCGGCGTTTTCCACGACCCGCGGCGGGCAGATCGTGGCGGGCGTTTACCGCGCCGGCACGCACACCGTCGTCAAGACGGACGGCTGTTTGATCGAGAACGAGACCGCCGACGCCATCGTCGACACCGTGCGGCGACTGCTGCCGCGGTTTCACCTGACCGCGTATGACGAGGACAGCGGCCGCGGCTTTTTGCGCCACGTGCTGGTGCGCGTCGGCTGGCGCACCGGGCAATTGCTGGTCGTGCCGGTGACCGCGTCGCCCGACTTCCCGTGTAAAGAGGAATTTGTCGAGGCGCTGCTGAAAGCGCACCCGCAGATCACCTCGATCGTGCAGAATATCAACCCCGGCCACACGAGCATGGTGCTCGGCGAGCGCGAAACGGTGCTGTACGGCCCGGGTTACATTGAAGATGAACTGTGCGGCTGCCGCTTCCGTTTGTCGCCGCGCTCGTTTTACCAGGTCAACCCCGCCCAGACCGAGATCCTGTATCAAAAGGCCGTCGCCTTTGCCGGTCTTTCCGGCGGCGAGCGCGTGCTGGACGCCTATTGCGGCGTGGGTACCATCGGCCTTGTGGCGGCCAAAAGCGGCGCGTCTGTCGTCGGGGTGGAGGTGAATGCCGACGCCGTGCGCGACGCCCGTGTGAATGCCGCGCTCAACGGGGCCGAAAACGCCGAATTTCTGTGCGCGGACGCCGGCGAGTATATGACCGCCGCCGCCGAACGCGGCGAACGCTTCGACGTCGTGTTTACCGACCCGCCGCGCGCCGGCTGCAGCCGCGCGTTTCTGACCGCGCTTGCGACGCTCGCGCCCGCGAAGATCGTCTACATCTCCTGCAACCCCGCCACGCTCGCCCGCGATTTGCATACCCTGCAAAAGAGCGGCTACGCGGTAAAGAAAATTCAGCCGGTGGATATGTTTCCGTATACGAGGCACGTCGAGACAGTCGTTCGACTGTCTCGAAGCGATATGAATTCCTGCCGGAATTCGTGATATGCTTTTGCATCCTCGCCGAAGGCGAGATATGCAAAAAGCGCGATATATTCCTGCGGAATGCGATATGCCCTGCGGGGCGAGAAGGAATTCATATCATATCGCATACGAGCGCAAGCGAGTATATATCGCACGCGAACGCAGTGAGCGTATATCGCATTTGCAAAGCAAATATATCGAATGTGCCGCAGGCGCATATATCGAATCGCCGCAAGGCGATATATCGACAAACCGACTACTCGGTCAAGATGATGTTTCCCTCGGACGGCGTACGAGGGTAAATGTTAAACATGTTTCCCGGTACTTTAATAGAATAACAGGCGGAAAAGAACATTCACAAAGGACGACTTGAAACGTAAACAAAAAAAGAGCAAAGGAGAAAAGGGTAATGGCAGGAAATAAAGACCTTAATGCAGCCGCACAAGCAAAGAAAGATGAGTTTTACACGCAGTTGACTGACATTGAGAAGGAGATGCGCTATTACCGCAAGCACTTTGCTGGGAAGACCGTGCTTTGCAACTGTGACGA
>CADBON010000138.1 GCA_902796315.1 Oscillospiraceae bacterium
AGAATGCCGTCGGGCTTTTCTTTTTCGATGATGCGTTTGACGGTCTCGGCATTGAGCGGTTCGAGATAGAGCTCGTCCGCCTGATGCTTGTCGGTCATGATGGTGGCGGGGTTGGAGTTGACCAGCACCGTGTTGACGCCCTCGGCGCGCAGCACGCGGCACGCCTGGGTGCCGGCATAGTCGAACTCGGCCGCCTGGCCGATCACAATGGGGCCGGAGCCGATGACCAATACTTTTTGGATGCTGTTATCTTTAGGCATAATTCTCTCCGTTATCCCTTTCTGTGCGCTTCGCAGAGCGTCAGAAAGCGGTCGATCAAAAAGCCGGTGTCGTGCGGGCCGCCGTGTGCTTCGGGATGGAACTGGACCGTAAAGCAGTCAAGCCCCGGGTATTCCATCCCCTCACAGCTGCCGTCGTTGGGGTTGCGGAAGGTCTCGCGCCCCGTGCCGCCGAGACTGTCGGCCAGCACGGCGTAACCGTGGTTCTGGCAGGAAATGTAGGTGCGGCCGGCCTGCAGATCGGTCACGGGCTGGTTGGCGCCGCGGTGGCCGTATTTCAGTTTGACGGTCTTGCCGCCGAGCGCCAGCGCGGTCAACTGGTGACCCAGGCAGATGCCGAACACGGGCACCTTGCCGATAAACCCGCGGATCTGCTCGACGCAGAAGGGGTTGTCGGCGGGGTCGCCCGGCCCGTTGGAGAGCATGACCCCGTCCGGCTCGCCCGCCAGCACCTCGGCCGCCGTCGCGGTGCAGGGAAGCGCCGTCACGCGGCAGCCGCGCTTGGTCAGACTGCGGATAATGTTGCGCTTGGCGCCGTAATCGATGAGCGTGATGCGGAAGCGCTCGTCGCCCTGCGCTTCGAACACCTGCGGCGCGGTGCGGCTGACGCGGCGAACGGCGTTCTCAAAACGGAAGTCGCGCAGCGCCGAGAGGTCGGCGGGCGGCGTGTCGCAGATCACGGCGTTCATCACGCCCTCTTCGCGCAGAATCTTGGTGACGTCGCGGGTGTCGATGCCGCAGATGCCGGGGATGTTTTTCTCTTTGAGATACGCGTCGAGCGAAAGTTCCGACCGGAAGTTGGAGGGCGCGTCGCAAAACTCGCGCACGACGTAACCGCCGAGCGCGCTCTCGCCTTCAAAATCCTCGCGCATAACGCCGTAGTTGCCGATAAGCGGGAAGGTCTGCATCACGATCTGCCCCGCGTAACTCGGGTCGGTCAGCGTTTCGACGTAGCCGGTCATGCCCGTCGTAAAGACGAGTTCGCCCATGGCGTCGCCGGCCGCGCCGAAGCGCGTGCCCTCAAAAACCATGCCGTTGCTCAATACCAGATAAGCCATCGTTTACTCCCCCGCGGCGCCGGTAAGCGTCGCCGCCATCACCGCTTTGATGGTGTGCATACGGTTTTCCGCTTCGTCAAAAACGATGGACTGCGGTCCCTCGAACACCTCATCCGTGACCTCCAGCGAATCGACGCCGAACTTCTCAAAAACGGTGCGGCCGACGCGGGTGTTCAGGTCGTGATAGGCGGGCAGGCAGTGCATAAAGCGGCACTGCGGGCCGGCGTTCTCCATCAGCGCGCGCGTCACGCGGTAGGGCGAAAGCGCGTCGAGCCGTTCTTTCCACACGTCGTCCGGCTCCCCCATCGAGACCCAGACGTCGGTATACAGCACGTCGGCGCCCTTCGTCGCGGCGATCGGGTCCGTTTCAAACGACAGCGTGGCGCCCGTCGTCTTGGCGATCTCGGTGCAGGTCTTGACGAGGGCGGGATCGGGAAAATACGCCTGCGGCGCGCAAATGGTAAAATCCAGCCCCATTTTCGCCGCGCCGACCAGCAGCGAATTGCCCATATTGAAGCGGGCGTCGCCGAGGTAGACGAAACGGACGCCCTGCAGGCGGCCGAAATGCTCGCGCACGGTCAGAAAGTCCGCCAGAATCTGCGTCGGGTGAAACTCGTCGGTCAGACCGTTCCACACGGGGACGCCGGCGAACTTGGCCAGTTCTTCGACAATGGCCTGGCCGTAGCCGCGGTACTCGATGCCGTCGAACATCCGCCCGAGCACACGGGCGGTGTCGGCGATGCTCTCTTTTTTGCCCATCTGCGAGCCGGAAGGATCGAGATACACCGCGTGCATACCAAGATCCGCCGCCGCCACCTCGAAGGCGCAGCGGGTGCGGGTGCTGGTCTTTTCAAAAATGAGCGCAACGTTCTTGCCCTCGCACAGGCGGTGGGGAACGCCGGCCCTTTTCTTCTGTTTCAGATCGGCCGCAAGATCCAGCAGCGCCGCGATCTCCTGCGGGGTGTGATCGAGCAGTTTCAAAAAATGGCGGCCTTTCCAATCAGTCATGCCGTTTCCTCCTCGTTCTCTTCGGCGCAGACGGCCTTCAATACTTCCACCGCTTCCATCAGCAGATTGGTCGTGCCGGCGCTGCCGTCGATAAACACCTTTGTCATTTGGCCAACTGCTCTTTCACGTAGCGGATCTGCTCCTCGACCGAGGCGACAGACGTGCCGCCGTAACTGGTGCGTTTGTCGGCGCAGGCGTGCAGATCCACGGCCGCGTAAACGTCATCGTCGAACAGATCGCTGAAACGGCGGTATTCCGCCAGCGGCAGATTCTCGAGCACGCAGCCCGCCGCGGTGCAGTGCGCCACGAGCTTGCCCGCCACACCGTACGCGTCGCGGAACGGCAGACCCTTTCGCACGAGGTAATCCGCGAGGTCGGTCGCGTTGATAAAGCCCGTTTGCGCCGCGTGCAGCATGGCGTCCGTGTGGACGGTCGCGCCCGCGAGCATAGGCGCCAGGATGCCGAGGCACGCTTTGACGGTATCCACCGCGTCGAAGACGGCCTCCTTATCCTCCTGCATATCTTTGTTATACGCGAGAGGCAGGCCCTTGAGCATGGTCAGCAGCGTGATCAGGTCGCCGTAAACGCGTCCGGTCTTGCCGCGCACAAGTTCCGCCATATCGGGGTTCTTTTTCTGCGGCATGATGGACGAGCCGGTGGTGTAAGCGTCCGGCAGGGAAACAAAGCCGAACTCGCGGCTTGACCAGAGGATGACCTCCTCCGCCAAACGCGACAGGTGCGCCATCAGCAGCGCCAGCGCCGCCGTCAGTTCCACGCAGAAATCGCGGTCCGACACGCCGTCGATACTGTTGCGGCACACGTCGGCAAGCCCCAGCCGTTCCGCTTCAAAAAAGCGGTCGGTGTCGTAGGTGGTGCCGGCCAGCGCACAACTGCCGATGGGCGAGACGTTCATTCTGCCGGCGCAGTCCGCAAGGCGGCCGTCGTCACGCAGGAACATCATGCAGTAGGCCATCAGATGGTGACCAAAGGTCACGGGCTGGGCGCGCTGCAGATGGGTGTAGCCGGGCAGGATGGCGGTCTTGTGGGCCTCCGCCAAATCCGTCAGAACACGCGTTAAATCGCGCAGCAGAGCGCGCACCTGCGCCGTTTCGTCCAGCAGATACAGGCGCATATCCAGCGCGACCTGGTCGTTGCGGCTGCGCGCGGTATGCAGTTTTTTGCCCACGTTGCCGATCCGCTCGGTCAACACCTGCTCGATGAACATATGGATATCCTCCGCCGTTTCGTCAACGGCGAGAGCGCCGCTTTCGAGGTCGGCGAGGATGCCGGAAAGGCCCGCCGTGATGGCGTCG
>CADBON010000139.1 GCA_902796315.1 Oscillospiraceae bacterium
CTGCAGGCGCAACACGCCGCTTTGACCGTGACCTATACCGACAACACGACGGCCGTCTATGATTTTGATAACCGTGACGTGAACGGCAGCGGACGCTGGGTCTTTGTCAATCGGAACGACGATACCGACTTTACGTACGATGAAGAATTCCGTTATGAAGACAGTCAGTGGGACGCCCATTGGCAACCCGGCAACACCTATAACGTTGACCTGAAAGTGTTTGGCAGAAAGGTCACCGTGCCGGTCACCGTTGCGGTGAACCCTGTTGCCTCGATCTCGGTCGCGCCGAATACGCTTGCGTTTACGGAAGGTATCTTCGCCAATATGGAGGGTGATGGCAATCAATCCTTCCTGCGCTACGACCTGTGGCAGATGCTGCAGAGCATGAGCGCCGTTCTGACGGTCAACAATGTCGATAACACGACGGACGTTTACGACTTTGATAACCGCGAGTATAACGGCCGTCAGCAGTGGGTGTTTGTCAATCAGAATGACGATTCCGATATCATCCCCGAATCCGACTTCTGGTACGAAGACGATCAGTGGGACGATCATTGGACCGCCGGCAACAACTACGACGTGGTGATCCACTGCAAAGGCAGGACCGCGACCGTCAACGTTGCCATTACCGCGAACCCGATCGCATCCGTCAGTTTGACAAACAGTCAGAACAACAGCGCGTTCTCGTTGTACGAACAGCAAAACGGGCACGTTGAGACCGATGAGCACGGGTACGACTTCTTCCGCTACGATTTGTTCAAGGTTGTGTTCCGCGAGGGGAACACGCTGATGGTCACCTACACCGACAACACCGTTAAGACGTACGTCTACACGAACTACTGCGAGGCAGCGGACAGAGAGGCCTTTGTGAATACCAACGACCCGAGCGATTATATAGTGGATCGGGATATTCGCTTTGACGACACGCAGTGGGACGATCACTGGACCGCCGGCAACACCTACACGGCTTCCGTTTCCTTCAGCGGTCGCTCCGCCGCCTATACCGTGTCCATCATTGACAATCCTATCCGTTACATTTCGCTGAGCCCCGCGGCGTTTACGATCACGGTAGGGGATATGGCACACGAAGAGATTGACGACGGCGGCAATCCGTTCCTCTTCTATGAGCCGTGGAACATTCTTTTCAGAAGCAACGCGTTGCTGACCGTCTTCTTTACCGATAATACCAGCAAAACCTACTACCACGGACAGATAGACCAGTATACGTGGGGGTATATCAATCAACAGGACGCTGCCGACACGATTCCCGACCGCGAACTCGACTTCCTTGAGGATCAGCGTGAGTATCACTGGACTGCCGGCAACACCTATACGTTTGACGTGGAGTACTGCGGCCGCACGGTTTCCGTGTCAGTTGAACTGCAGGCAAATCCCATTTCCGCCATTTCCTGCACGCCCTCGTGGCCGTACGTGACGGAAGGCGCGCGTGCCGAGACACGCACAGACGGCAGCGGCCTCGATTATCTGCATTATGACCTTTGGCCCACCATTCTGAACGTCGGTTCCACGTTCTCGGTCACTTATAACGACGGGCGCGGTACCGTGGTGTATACCATGGGACTGATCCCCATGCCGGATGGCGGTATGCAGCCCGGCTTCGTTAACCTCAACGATCCCGGCGACAACCCCGACCTTTCCCAGTATCTGCCTATTATCGATCCCTCTACCACGGATGATTACATTCGGGGTGACGAACTCCGCTATGACGATACGCAGCAAACCACGCACTGGGTGCTGGGCGGCACGTATCCCGTTATGCTGAGTTACCGCGGTTACACTTGCACCGTTAACCTTACCGTGACCGGGGCGCCTGAACTCACCAAGACGCTGTCCGCCGAAAACAGCATCGTCATCGACACGCAAAAGACGCTCAACGGCGCTTTGGCCGGCTGCATTTACGGTTTCCCGGCGCAGGCGACCGCTCCCGACGCGGCGTTCTACACCGACCATCTGCAGGTCGAAAACGGCATGATTTCGGTCGAACCTTCGCCTTACACGCAGAACGGCTACGGCACCGGAACGCAGATCTGCGTCTATGACCAAACGCACGAACTGATCGCCACTTACGCCGTGATCATCATCGGTGACGTGACGGGCGACGGCGTTGTGGACGGCGACGATTACGATATCTGCCGCGGCGCCGCGCTTGACCCGACCGTCTACGGCCAGGGCGACGAGCTGCGCGCCATGGCCAACGACGTCAACGGCGACGAGGTGCTGGACGTTCTCGACTGCCGTCAGGTCAAACTGCTCTCGCAGGGCAAAAGCGTGACCTGCTGACACAAAGAAAAAGACGCCTCACAGAAAACCTGTGGGGCGTCTTGCTTTGCGCTATTCAGATGGAAATGCCGACGACGTTTTCATTATCTTCAAACGCTTCGGAAATGTCGTCAAAAGTAATGCCGCGGTGTGATTTCAAATTGAAGGTGCAGACCGTCAGATTGTTCTTTTGCTCAATCGAAGCGGAAAGAATATCGTAATGCTTTTGCTTGAGAATCTTGCGGACTTCCTCGACCGCTTCCGGGTCGCTTTTGAGTTTTAGCGTGAGGATGGTCGTTTTGGCGTTTTCAAGGGGAATGACCCTATGGATCACGACCTCGATAATGACCATAAGGATAGTGGCGTAAACGGCGATACCGTACATTCCCGCGCCGGCCGCAAGGCCGATGCCCGCCGTTGCCCACACGCCAGCGGCCGTGGTCAGACCTTTGATGGTCCCGCGGAAGATAATGATACCGCTGCCGAGGAAGGAGATACCCTGAATGACGTTGGAAGCAATACGGCCGCCGTCAAAACTGACGGAGGGATTGTTCAGCGCCAACAGGTCATAGAAGCCGTATTTGCTCACGACCATAATCAGGGCCGAACCGAGGGCAACGATAATATGGGTGCGAAGGCCGGCCTCTTTTTGGCGCAGGGTGCGTTCGAGGCCGATGGCCGCGCCGCAGAGTGCCGCGACGATTAGTCGCACAAGATAGGGTGCGCCCGCGCGAAACGTATCGAGAACGCCGTTTAACAATTCGGGTATTGTATCCATATTTTTCACCTGATTTCGCGTTTTTTTAGATTATATTAATATAACAGTCGATTTATGATTTGTCAAGCACATCTTTCTTTTCGTCAGTTATAAGACAATTCACACGGTTTCTCATAAACTGATTGCATAAATAGGAGGCGATGATATGTATCCTTGCCGATACGTCACACAACCCTGCGTTCACAAACTGCCGGAACCCGTTTTGACGGCTGCCGACGTTCCGTACAAGGCGACGTTTGTGTTTAATGCGGGTGTTATCCGTCACGAAGGGCGGTACGTGATGGCGTTCCGTGACGACCATTACGACGAAGCGCGCGGCAAAGTGTATACCGAGCGGATCGGTTTTGCGTTCAGCGATGACGGGATCGCCTGGAACGTCGATCCCGACCTCGGCTATGTGTGGCGCGATGATGAGGTCCAGCGCGCCTACGATCCGCGGCTTACGGTGATAGACGGGCAGGTGTATATGTGCTTCGCCCTTGACACCAAACACGGCGTGCGCGGAGGGATCGCAAAAGTCAGCGACGATTTCACCGATTTTGAGGTGCTTTCGCTTTCTGTGCCGGACAACCGCAATATGGTTCTGTTTCCCGAAAAAATCGGCGGGAACTACGTTCGGCTTGAGCGCCCTATGCCCGTCTACTCACGCGGGCGCGACGCGTTTGATCTGTGGCTGTCACGGTCGCCCGATCTGCGGTTATGGGGCGACAGCCGTCTGGTGATGGGGTTGGAGCAAGTGCCCTTTGCCGATAATAAGATCGGTCCCGGCGCGCCGCCCATCAAGACCGAAAAGGGTTGGCTGACGACGTTTCACGCCGTGGAACTTTACCCCGAGCGCGGCAAAAACGGCTGGGAGGAACGCTGGCAAAAAGAATATACCGTTGGAATCGCGCTGCTCGACCTTGACGATCCGTCAAAAGTGGTTGGCTTCTGCCGCGAACCGCTGATGGTGCCCGATATGCCCTACGAACTGGAGGGCGGCTTTCGCAACAACGCACTTTTCCCGTGCGGTATGGTATTGGAAGACAGCGGCGAAGTCAAACTCTATTACGGCGCGGCCGATACGACCATCTGTCTTGCAACGGCTGACGTTGACGATTTACTCCGTCTTTGCCTCAATTAAAATATCATTTGTAACGGCGGTACGGGTTGGGCGCCCTCACATAGGGATTTACGTGGTTTTTCGCCGCTCTTTTCCGCCCGAACTGCCTGTCCGGCAGGGGATATCCGCCAGGA
>CADBON010000140.1 GCA_902796315.1 Oscillospiraceae bacterium
CCCGCTGGAAATCGACTTGACCGCCCGCAAGGCGTACAAGGCCCTGCATAAAAAGCGCCGCTTCCCGCCCGCGAGCCGTTCCGCCGTCTTTTCCTGCTCCTGCTGCCCGCCCAACATCACACGCTTTATCGGCAGCATTGGGACGTATGCCTATGGAATTGACGACAACACGGTTTACGTGCACCAGTATCTGTCTTCCGAAATGCACGAGGAGGGCGATTTCCTGCGCGTCACAACCGATTATCCCGTTGCGGGTACCGTGCGCGTCGACTACCGCACCGACAAACCCTACATCGCCCTGCGCATTCCCGGTTGGTGCCGCTCGTTCACGCTGTCGGCCCCCTATGAACTGCGCCGCGGCTACGCCTATATCCGTACGGCGGGCGAGGGGAGCGTTACGCTGGAAATGGAGATACAGCCCGTCTTCGTTCAGGCCGACCCGCGCGTGCGCGACGACGCCGGGCGCGTCGCCGTGATGCGCGGCCCTGTCGTATACTGCGCCGAGGGCGTCGACAACCCCGTCAATCTCAAATCGCTGGTACTGGATACGCGTGCCGGGTTTGCCGAGAGCGCGTCCGACTGCGGCGTGCCCGCCCTGCAGACGACCGCCGTTTTGCCGGTGTGCGAGGGGGGACTCTATCGGCCGCTCGGCGGGGGAGAAGAGACCGTTCCTGTCCGTCTGATCCCTTATTTTGCGTTCGCGAACCGCGGCGAAACCGACCTGCAGGTCTGGTTCCTGTATCGCTGATGTCAAAAACGGCACGGCTTTTTCGCGCCCGTTCGACACCATTCGAAACGATGCGATCGCGCGCGACAAATTCGGTACACGGCGATTTGGACACAGTGCCGATTTTGCCCTGAGTGCCTTGCAAACCGCGACACAAAATGATAAAATTCAAGTGCTTTTTGAGAGAGGACGCTTCCGGAAGCGTCCTCTCTTGTCAGAAAAGAAGCCCGGGCCTCTTACAAAAAGACAATTTGCCAATTTTTGTAAAAGGATGATGTTATGAAAAAGACTCTTACGGTTTTGCTGACGGAAGATAAGACCGAGCCGGATGCGGGCCTCGCCGCGGCTTTACGCGCCGCAGGGATGGTGGTGCGTACCGTGCCGCGAAGCGGCGCGGACGTCCTGCGTGAGATTGCGGCTTCCGCCCCGGATATCGTCGCTATGGACGCTTTCCTGCAGGGTGTGGACGCCGCCGGCGTGATGATGCGTCTTGCGGCGAAAGACCCGCTCGCGCGGCCGCTCATCGTCGTGTTTTCGGCGGTCGACAGCGCGTATTTTGAGCGGAACATCCTGCGCCTCGGCGCCGATTACTATTTTTTGAAACCCGTCGATCCCCACATGGTCGCCGAGCGCCTGCTGCAGCTCTGCAGTTGGAAGGGCGAGTCTTCAAGCGCTCCCCGCGAAGAGGGGCTGCTCGGCGTCATCACCGCCATTTTGCACGAGATCGGCGTGCCCGCCCATATCAAGGGGTATCAGTATTTACGCGAGGCCATCCGTCTTTCGGTCGAATCGCCCGAGATGATCGACTCGGTCACCAAACTCCTGTACCCCACGGTTGCCAAGACCTTCAAAACCACATCGTCGCGCGTTGAGCGCGCCATTCGCCACGGCATCGAGGTGGCGTGGGAGCGGGGCGACGTCGACGTGCTCAACTCCTATTTCGGCTACACCATTCAGAACACCCGCGGCAAGCCGACCAATTCCGAGTTCGTCGCGATGATCGCCGACAAGATCCGGCTCGAACGCAAGATCTCGTGACATACGCCCACCGCGCTATTCCCGCCGTTCGCTTTGAACGGCGGGGTTTTTCTTTTTGCATATATATTATCTTTAAATATTATTTACTTTGCCCATTTACACCTATCCGTTACTTGTGGTATGATATACAAGTCATATTTTGCATTCGCGCAAGCGAAGAAAGGGGCAATCACCTATGGACCCTCAGTATAAGCGCTTACTTCTCAAACTCAGCGGCGAAGTCCTGGCGGGCGAGGCCGGCCACGGCTTTGACTTTACCGTCATCGACACGGTCTGCCGCGCCGTCCGCGACGTGACGGAACTCGGCGTACAGGTCGGCATCGTCGTCGGCGGCGGCAACTTCTGGCGCGGCCGCTCGGGCGGCACGATGGATCGCACCCGCGCCGACAGCATCGGTATGCTCGCCACGGTCATGAACTCGCTCGCTTTGCAGCAGAGTTTTCTTGACATCGGCGTCAAGGCCCGCGTGCTTTCCGCCGTGCCCATCACCGGCATGGTCGAACCCTTCGTGCGCGACGAGGCCGTCAAGGCGCTCGAAAACGGCGAGGTCGTCATTTTCGCCGCCGGCACCGGCAACCCGTTCTTTTCCACCGACAGCGGCGCGGCTCTGCGCGCAGCGCAAATCGGCGCCGACGTGCTGCTCAAGGCCACCAACGTCGACGGCGTGTATGACAAGGATCCGAACAAATACCCCGACGCCGTCAAGTTTGACGCCATCTCACACGACGAACTGCTCGAACGGCATCTTGCGGTGATGGATGCGGCCGCCGCCGCCATCTGCCGCGACGCGCATCTGCCCATTCTCGTATTCAACCTCAACCGGCCGGACAATATCCGCCGCGCCGTTTGCGGGGAAAATACCGGCACCGTGGTCTCGTGACCGCCGCCGGAATCTCATAAAACTATTTGGAGGTACTGTTATGGAACTCGATACCGTATTTGAAACCGCAAAGGAAAAAATGACCAAAACCGTCGATTCTCTGAAATATGAGTACAACACCATCCGCGCCGGCCGCGCTTCTGCGTCCGTGCTGGATAAGATCCGCGTTGACTATTTCGGCGTACCCACCCCCATCAATCAGATGGCGGCCGTCTCGGTTCCCGAGGCGCGTATGCTGGTCATCCAGCCCTGGGACACGACCCAGGTCCACGCTATCGAAAAGGCGATTCTGGCGTCCGACGTCGGCATCACGCCCGTCGACGACGGCCGCGTCATCCGTCTGAATTTCCCGCAGTTGACCGAGGAGCGCCGCAAACAACTCACGAAGGACGTTTCCAAGTATGCGGAAGAAGCCAAGGTCGCCGTCCG
>CADBON010000141.1 GCA_902796315.1 Oscillospiraceae bacterium
ACTCAACAACGTGCACACCTGCGTGCCCTCCGACTGCCCGCACCGCGAACGCCTGGGCTATACGGGCGACGGCTGGCTGTGCACCCGTGCCGCGCTGACCTGTTTTGACGCCGCGGCGCTGTACCGCAAATGGATGCGCGATATTGCCGATTCACAGGATCTTTTGAACGGCCACGTTCAGCACACCGCGCCGTTTTACGGCGGCGGAGGCGGCCCCGGCGGCTGGGGCGGCGCCATTGTTTTTGTGCCCTATGCCTACTGGAAAATGACCGGCGATCTGCCAACGGCCGCCGCATACTACCCCCATATGCTCGCCTACCTCGACTATTTGGAAAGCCGCAGCGAAGACGGGCTGGTCGTCCGCGAGGAAGAGGGGGGTTGGTGCCTGGGCGACTGGTGCTCGCCCGGGAACAAGAACCTGATCCCACCGGAATTCGTCAATACCTATTTCCGCATCAAAGCGCTGGATGAGACCGCGGAGATCGCCGCGGCGATCGGCAAACCGACCGACGCCCTCAACGCCGAACGCGCACGCGTGACCGAGCGCTTGCTCGCGCACTTTTACGACCCCGCGACGGGCACCTTCTGCGGCTCGGTCGAAGCGGCGGACGCCTACGGCTTTGACCTCGGGCTCGGCGACGGGCGCACGTTTGACGCCATCGTCGCCAAGTACACCGCGCTCGGCGAGTTTGACACCGGCATTTTCGGCACCGAGATCCTGATTCGCGTGCTGTGCGAAAACGGGCAGAAAGAACTTGCCCGCGCGCTGTTGACGAGCCGCAAGGAGAACACCTATTACAATATGAAAAAACACGGCGCCACCACCCTGTGGGAGAATTGGGACGGCGTCGCCTCGCACGACCACCCGATGTTCGGCGCCGTCGTGGAGCATATCGTGAAGTATTTCAACGAAGCGTAACGGAGAACGATGAAACAACACGCGAACACAACCGAAAAGAAGAGGCTGCCCGCCGCATTCCGGGCGGCCTTTCCCTTTACGGTACCGGTGCTGGCCGGCTACCTGTTTTTGGGTCTCGGGTTCGGCGTGCTGATGAACGTGGCGGGCTTTTCGCCGCTGTGGCCGTTCTTGATGAGCATCCTCATCTATGGCGGCGCCATGCAGTACATCGCCGTGGGCCTGCTGACGGCGAAGTTCGACCCGCTCGCGGTACTGCTGGTCTCGCTGATGGTGCAGGCGCGCCATATCTTTTACGGCATTGCGATGCTGGACCGCTACAACGGCACGGGTGCGCGCAAATACTATCTGATCGACGCCATGACGGATGAGACCTTTTCGGTCAACTATACGGCGACGATCCCCGAGGGGGTGGACGCGCGCGACTTCTATTTCGCCGTTTCGCTGATGGATCACTGCTACTGGATCGCCGGTTCGACCCTCGGCGGCGTGCTCGGCTCGTTCCTGCCCTTCAGCACCGAGGGGCTGGATTTCGTCATGACCGCGATGTTCGTCGTGATTTTGCTCAACCAACTGATGCATGAGAAAAAGCACTGGGTCCCGCTTATCGGCGTGGGCGCGTCGGTCGTCGCGCTGCTCGTTTTCGGCGCCGAATCGTTCTTACTGCCCGCGATGGGGCTGATCCTTGCGCTGCTGCTCGGCTTCAAAAAGCCGCTGGAACGGAAGGGGGACCTCGTATGACCGTCGCCCAACAGCTGATCACTGTCGCCATTATGGCCGTCGCGACGGCGCTGACGCGGTTTTTGCCCTTCTGGTTCTTTAACGGCACGCGTGAAACGCCCAAGGTCGTGACCTATCTCGGCAAAGCCCTGCCGCCCGCCATTTTCGGGATGCTGGTGGTATACTGCCTCAAGGACGTGCAGATCCTGTCCGGCTCGCACGGCTTGCCGGAACTGATCGCCATCGCACTGATCGTCGCCGTGCATCTCTGGAAGCGCAATATGCTGCTCTCGGTCGCCGTCGGCACCGTCAGTTATATGCTGCTGGTGCAGTTGGTGTTTTGAAAAAGCATAAAAAAGAAACTCCCCGCACGGGGAGTTTTTTCGTTGTACTTGATTCGTCAGGTGATCAACCGCCGCGTCAGCCACGCGCGCACCTTTTTGCTGCGCGAGCAATAGATGCCGAAGGCGATCAGCACCGCGACGGAGAGCAGGATGATCAAAAAGACCTCGGCGACGGTGGCGAAACCGCCGAACCAGAACATCAGCCCGCTGACGCCCGACAGGGCGAACGCGTCGATGAACAGGTGCAGCATCTTGTCCGGCCAGCCGCGTTTTTTGGCGAGCGACCACTTCATATAAACCAGCGCGCACAGCGACAGCGTCAGCACCATGGGCAGGGCGATCTGCCAGTACCAGCCGCGGTTGGGGCTGAGCAGCGCGTAAAACACGTAGATATACGCGGCGGAGGCGATCGTGTCAAACAGCCACATGCGGTAGGGGTGGATCCGTTTGGAGAGGAAGGGGAAGACGAACAGGATCCACGTCAGCAGCGCCGAGGCGCCGACGTAAACGCTCCACGGATCTTTCGGTGAAAACAGCAGGTTCACAAGGCCGCAAACCAGACACGGCACGAGCAAAATGACCGTGATTACGGTGGCGATGAAACGTGTTTTGACGCCCTCGGGGATCACCGGCACGGGCGAAAACGGCAGCGCGGCCTCCGCCGTTTCGACGGGGGGGTTGTCCGGCCGCCAGGCCGGCGTGCCGCACAGGGCGCATTGTTTGGCGCTGGCGTCC
>CADBON010000142.1 GCA_902796315.1 Oscillospiraceae bacterium
AGCGCGGCCTCCGCCGTTTCGACGGGGGGGTTGTCCGGCCGCCAGGCCGGCGTGCCGCACAGGGCGCATTGTTTGGCGCTGGCGTCCAGTTCGACGCCGCAGTTGACGCAGTAACTCATAACTCCTCTTTTCAGTCGTCGCGGTTGCACTCGATTTTGACGTGCAGCCCGAGTTTGACGAGAGCGGTGAAAAACTCCCGCTCGACGGTACGTTCTTCATAAACGTCGGAAAACGTGATGACCAACTTGCCGTTCAGCGTGGTCACGCCCAGCCGCGCCGCGGTGCGGATGCCCGGCGACGGCATGAACAGCGCCTTGTCGGTCAGCGCCTGCATGGCGGGGGGCAGGTCGACAGGGCCGAGGTTGGTCAGCAGCGCCGAGGTGGTCTGCTCGCCCGTGACGGCAAAGACCGCGCCCAAGCCCGCGTTCTTGACGGGCAGGGGTATAAAGCGCAGGACCGGGTTCGTCTGCAGGCCGAGGTTTTGGGTGATCATGGCGTTGAGTTTGTTTTTATCCCGCGCCAGGCGCAGTTGCAGCGCCGCCTGCTGCAGCAGTTCGTCAAAACTGTAATCGCCCAGGTTGGGGTCGATGACGACCCGCAGGCAGATGGTGAAATTGCGCAGCGTGTCGCTGCCGTAGACGCGGCGCAGGTCGATGGGGATCTGCACGCAGACCTCTTTTTGCTTTTTGGTTTCGGCCCGCTGTTTGCGGATGTGCAGATCCAGCAGCACGGCCGCAAGCAGTTCGGTCACGGTGACGTTCTTTTCGGCGGCAAGGGCCTTGACCTGCTCAAGTTCCAGTGTGCCGGAGGTGACGCGTACCAGGTGGCGCGGCAGTTTGGTGCCCTGCGAATGATAGACGAAGTGTTCGGCCCGTTTGAGTTTGCCGGCGGAGGTGGCGTTTTTGACAAAGGCGTCCTCAAGTTCCGCCTCGCTGGGCTCGTCCGCAAGATCCAACACAAAGCCGCCCGCGGGGATGTCGTGGCCCTTCAGCCGCAGGTACTGCGCCGCCAGGGTGCAGGTGAACACCGCGCCGCCGTGCCCGTCGGTCAGGGCGTGGTAAAAGTCAATGGCGATCGTGTTGCCGTAGTAGTAAACGCGGAACAGATAGCGGTCGTTTTCGTTGAAACGGATGCGGTGGCAGGGGTTGTTGACGTCGGGCATAACGGGCGGCGCCGGCACGGGGTTTTCTTCAAAATAGTACCAAAACAGACCGGGGCGGATGCGCACCTTCAGCGCGGGGAAGCGCGGCAGCACGGTCTCCAGCGCGGCGCGCAGCACGTCGGGGTCGACCGGTTCGGTCAGCCGCAGCGAAAAGCGGAACAGATTGGACCAGGTCTTGGTATTCTGCGCGGGAAAGATGGTGGCGGCGTTATCCAGCCGGTACCACTTCCCGTAGGGATTGTCTTTCACGCCGTCGCCTCCTTCGCGCAGTTTCGTCTATTATACAATTATTCCTTTTTCGGCGCAACCGTTTCTTGGAATTTTGAAAAAAACTGCTCGCTGGCGATCCCGTAGGGGCGGTTGAAGCGCCCGAGTTCGGTCAGCGCGCCGCCGACCCGCACGGTGTTGACCACCTCGCGGCAGGTCAGCGTCACGTCAAAGCCGTTCGCCGCGGCGAGGTCGCGCAGCAGTTCGTTTTCGATCCCGAACGGGTAGGCGAGAATGCGCGGCTGACCGCCGATGAGAACGCTTGTTCGGTCATTGAACCGGGCCAGGTCTGCCGTCAGCGCCGCGCGGTACGCATCGTCGCTCTCGCCCGGTTTGCGGCCCATGCCGCGGCGGTCGCCGAGCGTGTGCATCCCGTAACTGTGACAGCCGATCTCCACCAGCGGGTGCTGCGACAGCGCCCGCAGGTCGTCGGCATTCAGGCAGGCGTAGCGGTCGTTCGTGTCGCCGTTTTCGGTATACAGGTCGGTGAACGCGCCCACCACGTTCACCACCGCCGGAAAGTTGTAGCGTTCCAGCAGCGGCAGCGCCCGGGTCAGAAAACTGCGCTGGCCGTCGTCGAAGGTCAGCAG
>CADBON010000143.1 GCA_902796315.1 Oscillospiraceae bacterium
CGTTTACGCTCAAAAATACGGTCAACGGCGTCCGCGTGACCTGGAAACCCGTTGCGGGCGCCACTTCCTACCGCCTGTACCGTAAAGCCGGGCGCGAAACCAAGTGGACGGTGCTGGCCGATTTCAAGAGCGGCGCCGCGACTGAATACCTCGACGCCAAACGCGTCAACGGCGTGACCTATACCTACACCGTAAAGGCCTATCACAACAATTACCCCGGTCCGTATACCGCCCGCAAGATCGTATACGTAACGGCCCCGTCCCGTGCGACCGCCGCGCCCGGAACGACGGGGATGACCGTCAAATGGGGGCGCAACACCAAGGCCGACGGGTATTTTGTCTATCGCCGGATCGGCACGGGGAAATGGGTGAAACTGGCCGACGTCAAGGGCAGTTCCGCCGTGACGTATCTCGATAAAACCGCCCGCCGCGGTGTGACCTATCGGTACTGTGCGGTGGCGTATATCGGTTCCGCACGCAGCAGTTATTACGGCAGCAAAGCCGTGAATGACAAGACGCGCCTGCCGCTTTCCGCAAAGGGGTACAAGATCGTTAAAAAGAACGGCTGTACCTACGTCGGCGGGGTGCTGATCGCCAACAAGAGCTATTCGCTGCCGTCCTCTTACGCGCCGGGCGGTCTGACCGACAGCTGCGCGGCGGCGTACCGCAAAATGAAAGCGGCCGCCTCCCGGCAGGGGATGACGCTGTATATCTGCTCCGGCTACCGCTCCTATTGGACGCAGGACGCCCTGTATAACCGCTACTGCGCCGAGGACGGCCGCGCCGCCGCCGATACCTATTCGGCGCGCCCCGGGCACAGCGAGCACCAGACCGGTCTTGCCATCGACCTGAACGACGTCACCGACAATTTCGGCAACTCGCGAGAGGGCAAGTGGGTGGCGGCGCACTGCCACGAGTACGGCTTCATCATCCGCTACCCCAAGGGCAAGCAGAAAATCACCGGGTATATGTACGAGCCGTGGCACGTCCGCTACGTCGGCGTGAAACTGGCCACGAAACTCCACGACAGCGGGCTGACGCTGGAGGAATACCTCGGCATCGATTCGGTGTACCGGTAACAAGAGATCAAAAAGAAACGCCTCCGAGGAGGCGTTCTTTTTTATGTCTTCGGCTGTGCCTTCGTGATTTGCGCGCCGGTGTAATAATGCGCCAGGATCTCTTTGTAGGTTTTCCCTTCGCCCGCCATATAGTCGGCGCCGTACTGGCTCATGCCCACGCCGTGCCCCTGCCCCGTACAGCGAAAGGTCACGCCGCTGTCGCTCGCGCTGACGGTGAAGCAGGGACTTGCCAGCGAAAAGGCGGCGCGCACCTCCTCGCCCGTCACGCGCTTGCCGCAGAGTGCGGCCTCGGTCACGGTGCCCGCGTCGCTCGTTTTTTGCACGGTCAGCGCGGTTTTCAAATCGGCCCCGTCGGGCAGTTCGGCGCCGAGCGTTGCGGCCGCCGCGGCAAACTGTTCGCGCGTGAACAGCACCGTGCTGAGGTAGGCGGGCGCCAGCGGGTCGCCCGGGCTCTGTACGCTCACCAAATACGGCACCGCGCCGCCCCACGCAACCTCGGCGCTCTCGGTCACGCCGCTGCTGACCGCGGAAAATGCCGCCACACAGAGTTCGCCGCCGCTTGTGAGCACCTCGCTGCCCGTCGCTTTGACCGCCGCTTCCAGTTTCTTTTCATACTGCTCGTAAGCGTCGCCCCATTTTTGCCGTCGTTCGTCGCGGCCCAAATATCCTTGGTGCACCGTGCTGTCGTCGGTGATATCCGCGCCGTCCGTGCCGCCCGCCGCCTTCAGGCGCAGGGCGTTGGTGCGGCAGGCGACTGCCTGCGCTTTGAGCGCCTCGTCCCGGTAGGTCAGGGGCATTTCCGCCGCAACGCTGCCGCAGACGTACTCGAAGGTGTCGACGGTTTCGGTCGCGGCTTCCGCGCTGCGAAAAACGGCGATCGTTCCGTCGTCGGTGACGGCGGCCGCGCTCTCGTCGGGCGTACTCCCGGCGGGTGCGGTGCCGCTCGTCAGAGCGACGGGTACGGCGAGCAGAACCAGTGCGGCAAGCAGGGCCGTCAGCCAAAAATGTTTCATACAAGGACCTCCTTCGTTTTCTTCTTTTGTTCGGTTGACAACTTCCCGTAAATGTATTATTATATTATGAAGGCATTTATACTCTTATCACAACGAGGTGAAACCATGACCGACTGGAGTTCTCCCATCCCCGAAAAAGAATTGCAGATCCTTTGCCGCGAGATGGAAAGTAATATTGCCGTTCCGGCGGAATTGTTCGACCGCTTTGACGTCAAGCGCGGTCTGCGCAACCGCGACGGCACGGGCGTGATGGCGGGTCTGACGAAGGTCTGTTCCGTCGAGGGCTATTATATCGAAGACGGCGAGCGCGTCCCGATGGAGGGTCGTCTGTGCTACCGCGGCGTCAACGTCAACGACATCATTGAGGGTTGTCAGCGCGACAACCGCTTCGGTTACGAAGAGACGGCGTGGCTGCTGCTGTTCGGCAGTCTGCCCACGAGCGAGGAACTGAACGCCTTTTGCGAGGTCATCGGCGGCGCGCGCGACCTGCCCGACGATTTCATTCAGGATATGATCATGAAGGCCCCGTCGCCGAATATTATGAACAAGCTTGCCCGCAGCGTGCTGGCGCTGTATTCGTACGACGACAATCCCGACGACATCTCGCCCGAAAACGTGCTTCGTCAGAGCGTGCGCGTGATGGCGCTGCTGCCGACCATTATGAGCTACGCCTATCAGGTGCTGCGCCACCACTATTACAAAAAGAGCATGTATCTGCACCACATCGACCCGTCGCTGTCGACGGCGCAGAACGTGCTGTACCTCATCCGTTCCGACCGCAAGTTTACCGATGAAGAGGCCAAACTGCTTGACCTGTGCATGATCCTGCACGCCGAGCACGGCGGCGGCAATAACTCCGCGTTTGCGACGCGCGTGCTCTCGTCGAGCGGCACCGACACCTATTCGGCCATCGCCGCGGGCATCGGCGCGCTCAAGGGTCCCCGTCACGGCGGCGCCAACCTCAAGGTCGCCGAAATGATACGGCTGATGAAAGAGGATTGCGGCGACATCACCGACGAGCGCAAGGTCGAGGACTTTCTGCGCCGCGTCATCAACAAGCAGGCGGGCGACCGCAGCGGCCTGGTGTACGGCATGGGTCACGCGGTCTACACCCTGTCGGATCCGCGGCAAAAGATCCTGCGCCGCGAGGCCGAAAAGTTTGCCGAAAAGGCCGGCTGTTCCGAGGAACTGCGCGCCTTGCAGTTGATCGAGGAACTGACGCCCCGCATCTTTGCGGAAGAAAAGCACAACACCAAAAAAATGTGTGCGAACGTCGACCTGTATTCGGGTTTGATTTACCGCATGCTGCGCATCCCCGAAGATTTATATACCCCGCTGTTCGTCGTGGCGCGTGCCGCCGGCTGGTCGGCGCACCGCCTGGAGGAACTTGAGACCGCCAACCGCGTCATCCGCCCCGCCTACAAGAACGTGGCGACGCATCTGCAGTACGTACCGCTGGCGGAACGCAAGGCAAACCTTGACGGCACGGCCGTGTACGTCCCGATCGAAGAGAGATAACCTCCGGAAAGGATATGAAGATATGAAAAAAATCAAAGGCAGCTCCGGCGCGATCAAGATGAAGTATCTGCTGTTTTCCTTCGTCATCGCCGTGCTTGCAACGCTCCCGCTGCGCGTGTACCAGTTGCTGGTGCTGATCGATCCCACCACCGGCTTTTACAGCAGCACCGACGCGACCGTTGTCGCGCTGAGCGCCGCGCTGGTCATATTCTGCCTGCTGTTTCTCGTGCTCAGTTACATCAGCAAGGAGATCCCTTCGCCGAAACTGCCCACGGGCAAAAACCCGCTGCTCGGCGTCACGTCGCTGTTGATGGCCGTTGCCCTGATGGCGGACGTGATCGCGGTCGAGCGCGAGGTCGTGCCGTCCCATCAGGCGACCACCGCCATGTTCTTCCGCCTGCTGCGTGAGAATCTGTCGGGCTCGTTGGGTGTGTTTACGGTGCTGCAGGTCGTGTTTGCCATCTTTGCGGTGCTGTATTTCTGCGTGTTTGCCATCAGCCACCTCAACGGCCGCGGCTCGTACCGCGAATTCAAACTGCTGGCGCTCTCGCCGCTGTGCTGGGCGATGATGAAACTGATCCTGCGCCTGACGCGCGCCATCAGCTTTCTCAGTATGTCGGAACTGCTGCTTGAGATCTTCTTTTACGCGTTCCTGATGCTCTTCCTGCTGACCTTCGCGCGGATCTCGTCCGGCGTGTATACCGTCAACAGTATGTGGGGCATTTACGGCTACGGCTTCTGCGCCGCGCTGCTTGCCGCGCTGGTGAGTGTGCCGCGGTTGGTCATTCTTGCCCTCCGTGCGCCCGGCCCCGTGAGCGGTCACCCCTTCTCTGCCGCGGATCTTGCCGCGCTGGTGTTCGTGGTTTCGTACGTGCTGGCGGCGCTCGGCGTCGGCTTCAAGCACGGTCTGAAGAACCGCCGCACCGTGAACGAAGTCGCTCTGCCCGACGACGCAGCCGTCGTGACCAAAAAGGCCGACGAAGAACCTGCCGCCGAGACGAACGATGAACCCCCCGCCTTTGACGAAGTGACCGAGACCGGCTCGGCCGACCTCGGTGCGGCCGAACTTGACGCCGTGGAAGCGCCCGCCGACGAATCGTTTGTCGTGGAGGCGCAGACGGTTGAACTTGCCGACGAATCCGTTGAAGAATCCGGGACAGAGATTGCCGACGAAGAGGTCAAAACGCTGTTTGATGAACCTGCCGAGCCCGTCGCGCCGCTGTTTGCAGCGAGCGACGACGCGACCGAAGAGACCGAAATGACCGACGAGCCGCAGTTTGACGAGCAGGCCGAAGAGAGCGAAAAACCGATCGCTCCCGCCGCGGAACCCACGGCGGAGATGAGCGCCGAGGAGTTCGAGTCCTTCGCCGAGCGTGCCGGGGAGAATGACTTTGACGACCCGGTCGAAGACGACGAGCCCGCCGAGACGCCCCGCCGCAAACGCCGCGGTCTGTTCGCCCGCAAGAAAGAGACGGAGACGGTCGACGAAACGCTCAACCCGATTTCGCTTGCCGACCTGAAAAAGCAGAATAAGGAATAAACCGATGTTTTTTGCCAACATGGGCATTGCCGCCGGGCAGGTCTTGATTTTGTACCTGCTGGTCGCGGTGGGCTTCATAGCCGATAAGACCAAGATCTTCGGCCAGGAGACCGCGCGGCGATCCAACAACCTGCTGTTTTACGTAATCACCCCCGCGGTGATCGTCCGATCGTTCCTGTCGATGCAGTTTGACGTGACCACCGCGGCGTCGTTCGGTACTGCCTTTTTGGGTTGCAGTGCCACGCTGATCATCGGTCTGCTGGTGGCCATGCCGCTGTTTCGCGGCACCGGGGACAAACGCCCCGTCTTTCAGTACGCGGTCAGTTACGGCAATATGGGCTATATGGCCCTGCCTCTTTGCGAGGCCCTGCTGGGCGCCGAGGGCGTGTTTTACTGCTCCGCCGGCGTCGTGGCGTTCAACATCATCTCGTTCACCCACGGGGTGCGGCTGATGACGAAGGACGGCGATCACAAAGAGCCGTTCCGCCTGCGGCGGCTGGTGCTCAATCCCGGCGTCATCTCCGTGATGATCGGCCTGCCGCTGTTCCTGCTCGGCGTGAAACTGCCCGCCATCCCGCAAAAAGCGCTGGATTACGTTGCTTCGCTGAATACACCGCTGGCGATGATCTTTCTGGGGACGTACATCGCCAACACCAATCTGAAATCGCTGTTCAAAGAGAAAAACGCATTTTTGGTGGCCCTGTTGAAACTGGTCGTACTGCCGCTGATCATGTACGGCGTTTTCCGTCTGGTCGGCATTACCGGAACGCTTTTGACGGCGCTGATGATCTCCGCGTCCACCCCGAGTGCCAACAACACCGTGATGTTTTCCGCCAAGTACGGCAAGGATACCGGCCTCGCCTCACAGATCGTGGCGATGGCGTCGCTGCTGTCGGTGTTCACCATCCCCGCGATGATCGCGCTGAGCAGCCTATGAGTGAGTTTCCGTTTGCCGATCTGCTCCCCGTCGGGGTCTGCCGCTTTGCGGATCTTGCGGATGGGTTGCTGCCCTGCCGCGCCGCTTCGCGGCTTCCGAAGAACGCCGCGAGCGTGATCGTGTATCTGTTTCCCTACTGGCTGGGCGATGAGGCGTACCGCGGCGCCAACGTTTCCAAGTACGCTGTGCCCGCCGATTACCATACCGTCGCGGGCGACTATCTGGCCCGTGCCGCGGCCGCGCTGAAAGAGCGCTGGCCCGGCTGCGCGTTCGAGCCGTTTTGCGACAATTCACCGCTGCCCGAGGCGCGTGCCGCCGTGCTGGCCGGGCTCGGCGCCAAGGGCCGCAACGGCCTGCTGCTCAACGAAACGTACGGCAGTTTCTGCTTTATCGGTGAGATCGTCACCGACCGCGTTTTTCCCGCGTACGACGGGCCGCTGAAAACCTGTTTGAACTGCGGCCGCTGTGAGCGCGCCTGCCCGACGGGCGCCCTGCACGACGGCGCGGTCGACAAGACGCTGTGCCTTTCGGACGTCAGCCAGCGCAAAACCGAGCCGACGCCCGAACAGCGCGATCTGATGCGCCAAACCGGCTGTGTGTGGGGCTGTGACGTCTGTCAGGACGTCTGCCCGGTCAACCGCGATCTGCCGGTCACCCCCGTACCCGAGTTCCGCGAGAGTGCGCGGGCGGTCTTTCACGCCGGCGATCCCGTCGAGGGTCGGGCGTACGCCTGGCGCGGCCGCGCGGTGATCGACCGCAACGCCGCCTATACCGGCGAACCTTCCGAAAAAGAGTAACGAAAGGAGTATTCGTATGAAACTTGTTATCGGCATTGTGAATGGCGAAGACGCGTCGAACCTGCTGGATGAGATCACCAAGGCGGGGTTCCGCGCCACCAAACTTTCCACCTCCGGCGGCTTTCTCAAAATGGGCAACGTCACCGTGCTGGTCGGCGTTGAAGAAGAAAAGGTCGAGGAACTGCTCGACGTGTTCCGCGCCTGTTGCTCCCGCCGCACACAGATGGTCTCCGCCGTGCCGCCGTATATGGGCGAGGGCTTTATCAGCAGCACGCCCGTTGAGATCACCATCGGCGGCGCCACGGTCTTTATCCTGGACGTCGACCGCTTTTTGAAACTGTGAGTACCGCCGAGACCGCCAAGGCCCTGCTGGGGCGTATGAGCACCGCCGGGCGCCGTCCGCACGCCGTGCTGATCGACGGCGGAAGCGAAACCGAGCGTGCCGAACTTGCCGCCTACGTCGCCAAACTCTACGTCTGTGACGGCAGGGGAGAGCAGCCGTGCTGTGCCTGCGACCAATGCCGCAAGGCCGACGAGGGCGTGCATCCCGATATCGTACCCGTCACCAAGCCCGACGACCGCAAAAGTTTTGCCAAGGCGGACGTCAAGCGCGTGGTCGAGGAGGCGACCCTCACCCCCAACGAGGCGGCCGTCAAGGTCTTTGTGCTGAATGAACTGCAGCTGATGTCCGAAGAGTGTCAGAACGTGCTGCTCAAGATCCTGGAAGAACCGCCGGCGTACACCGCCTTTGTACTGACCGCCCAGACCGCGAACGCCGTCATTCCGACCGTGCTGTCGCGTGTGGTGCGCCTGCGCCTGGGCAGTGAAGAGGAGACTGCGTTTTCGGACAAAGCGATCGCCGTCGTTCAGGCGATCGCGGCCGCGCTGCAAAAGAATTACGAGTATGACCGCGTGGCGGCCGTTGCGCCGCTGGACGGAAACAAACCCCTGACCGCCGAGGTACTGCTGGCGCTGACCTACCTGTTCCGCGACGCCGCGGCGCTCAAATTGGGCGGGTCGGCGGCATGCCCTTCGCTGGCAAACGAAAGCCGCGCGTTGGCGGCCCTGCCGCTCGAAACCCTGCTCGCACGGCAGGATTTCGTCGGCGGCCTGCTGCGCTCGCTTGACAACAACCCCAACTACACGCTGCTTTCGGCAGTGTTGAGCGCGGGGCTGTAATTGATACAGAAACCGGAGAAAACTATGGCAGACATTATTACGGTACGCTTCAAAGACGCGGGCAAGGCCTATACCTTTGACCCGGGCAGCGAAACGTATGCAAAAGACGAACAGGTGATCGTCGAGACCGTGCACGGTCTCGCGCTCGGCACCGTGGCGACGGGCAACCGCCCCGCCTCGGCGGAAGAGACCGACCGCCAACTGCGCCGCGTGGTGCGCCGCGCCACCGAAAAGGACCTGCAGACCATCGAGGCCAACCGCAAGAAAGAGGCGGCCGCCTTTGCCTTCTGCAACAAGCGGGTGGAAGCGCTGAAACTGGATATGCAGTTGGTCGAGGTCGAATGCTCGCTTGACGGCGGCAAAATGCTGTTCTATTTCACCAGCGACGACCGCGTGGATTTCCGCGAACTGGTCAAAAACCTCGCCGCCGAGTATCACACCCGCATCGAAATGCGGCAGATCGGCGTTCGTGACGTCAGCAAAATGGTCGGCGGACTGGGCATCTGCGGCCGTCCGTTCTGCTGTGCGACCTATATGAAATCGTTCCACCCCGTCTCCATCAAAATGGCGAAGGAGCAGGGCCTGTCGCTCAATCCCGGCAAGATCAGCGGTACCTGCGGGCGTCTGCTGTGCTGTTTGAAATACGAGCAGGAAACGTACGAACACCTCAACAAGATCACGCCCCGCGTCGGTGCGTTGGTCGACGGGCCCGAGGGCCGCGGCCGCGTGACCGAGGCCAATCTGATCACGGGTCGCGTCAAGGTGTGCCTGGATCGCCGTCCCGAGGCGCTCCCCGCCGAGTACGACCGCAGCGAGTTGAAGGTCATCCCCACGACGCGCACGCCCAAAGAGCAGTAATTACACGTTCACAAAAAATTCAAGCGACATTTGTCGATACCTCTTGCATTTTGCGGAATATGTGTTACAATAAACAAAAATGAAGAAGGAGGAACTTACTTATGGCATACAAGATTTCCGATGATTGCATCGCTTGCGGCGCCTGCGCAGCGGGCTGCCCCGTGGAGGCCATCTCCGAGGGCGACGGCAAGTACGTCATTGACGCCGATACTTGCATCGATTGCGGTGCCTGCGCCGACACCTGCCCCGTAGGTGCTCCCCAGGCCGAGTAAGCAAACCATCGCACGACCGCGGCTTTGCCGCGGTCTTTTTTTGCCGTTTTGCCGCATTGTAAAAATTTTTTGAATTTGCATAGATAGTATTTTATTTTTGTTAAAGTTGTGTTATACTGTAACCAATACTGGCGTAATGCCCCCACGGCGCGCCACGGTACGGAGTGTGTGTTATGGAACTCAGACGTTTTCTCGACATCACCGATTTTTCGCGTGACGGTCTGCGCGAAGCGCTGAACCTCATGGCCTTTATCGTCAAGAACCGCGACACCTATGCGGGCGCCCTCAGCGGCCGCACGGTCGCGCTGTCGCTGCCGGTGGCGGATCGCAACGCCGCGGCCTTTTTCCGCTTTGCCGCCGCGCGTATGAACGGCCAGACCATCGATTTCGCCCCCCAACCGGGCGAAACCCTGCGTGACACCGCCGCGGTTCTGTCGGCGTGCTCCGATATCATCGTGATGAATCACCCGAAAAAAGGCGCGGCGCGCGCCATGTCGCTTTACAGCCGCGTGCCGGTCGTCAATGCCGGCGACGGCGGGCGCGCCTACCCGGTCCGCACGCTGGCGGACTTCGCTTCGGTCTGGAACAAGAAACAGCACGTCAGCAATATGAACGTCGGCTTCCTCGGCAATTTCGAGAACAACGCCCTCGTCCGCGGGCTGCTGCAATGTCTGAACATTTACAAGGGCAACGAGTTCTATTTCATCTCGGTCAACGGCAAACCCGTGTCCGACGATTACGTCAATCTGATGGACCGCCGCGAAAAACCCTTTGAGGTCTATGACAATCTGTTCGAGATCTTGCCCCAACTGGACGTGCTGTATATGACGAAGGTCGACGCTTCCGATTTCGAGAGCGAGATCATGTACGAAAGCCGCCGCCACAATTTCACGGTGGATGAGCGCGTGCTGATGACCGCCAAGCCCGACTTGGTCGTTCTGCACGGCTTTCCGCGCGGCGCGGAACTGGACGTTTCCGCCGACAACACCGCCCAGGCCGCCTACTTTGACCAACTCGGCTATGAGGTCGACGCCTGCACCGCCATCCTGCTCAAAATGGTGCAGAACCGTGCCGGCCGTTTGATCCAGCCCTACTGGGAGGGCCCCACGCACGACTGCGTCTGCGGCAAGCCCGACTGCATCACTTCCGACGAGCCGTATCTGCCGCCGCTGTTCCACGAGGCCGCGGACGGTTCGCTGATCTGCAAATACTGCGGCGCCAAGATCGAACAATGAAGCGCGTTCTGCTGATCCGCGGCTCGGCGCGCGAGGGGAGTTACACCAACGCCATCGCCGATCGCGCCCTTGCGGCGCAGGAGGGGATCGAGGTGACGGCGTTCTCGCCGTACGAAGCGGTGTTCGCCCCCTGCGACGGCTGCAACTTCTGCGAAACAGCGGGCCGCTGCCGTCATGACGATCTGACGGACCTTGCCCGCGAATTTGAAACCTGTGACGTCGTGCTGATCGCCTCGCCCGTCTATAACGGCGGCTTTCCCGCCCCGGTCAAGGCGCTGCTGGACCGCCTGCAGGTCTATTACACCGGCTTTTATGCCAACGGCAAACGGCCGCTGATCGCCAAGCACCGCCGCGTGGTGCTGCTGGCGGCGGCCGGCCGCGACGGAAATCGCGCGCTGCGCGTGATGGCGGACCAACTGCGCGACGCTTGTTCGGTGACCAACGCCGAACCGGTCGGCGCGGCCCTCTGCCCGCAGACGGACGGCGTGCCCGCGCCCGAGACCACCTGCGAAACACTATGCGAACTGCTGAAAAGGAGTTTAACGGATGAAGAAGCCAATCGTTAAAATTCTGGCCGTCCTTGCGACCGTGGCCGCCGCCGTGACGTTGTTGCTGGCGGTGGGCGGCGCGTTTACCGCCAAGGATGAGGCGTTTGCTTTCGGCACCCCGACATACGTGGCCCTCAACACCGTGGTGGAGGGCGCGCTCAACGCCCCGGACGATTACGAGGCCTTTCTGTATACCGTGCCGCAGAATGGTGCGCTCAGTTTCAGTATGGAGCATGAAAAACGCTCCGACATCCTCGACGACGGCTGGCACATCACGCTGTATAAAATCGAGGACGACCGCTCTTACACCGAACTCATGTTCACCCGCGCCTATCTCAACGAGATGACCGAACACTGGGGCGAAACGGGCGTTACCGCCGGTTCCTATCTGGTGGTGATCGAGCCGGGCCGTCTCTTCCTGGCGGGCAGTTTTTCGCTGGAGTGCCATTACGTGCCCTCCGACAATTATGAAAAAGAACGCAACGACACGCAGGAGACTGCCACGCCACTCACACTCGGCCGCGCGCGTTTCGGTTCCTCGCAGGGCCGCAGCAAGGGCGTGGATATCGACTGGTTCGTGCTGACGCTGAACGAGGATCGCTGCGTGAGCGTTACCTTTAACCACAATTCCCAGACCATGCCGCAGTCCGGCTGGAACGTGTCCGTTCTGACCGCCGACGGCTCCATTCTCAGCGACTTTACCTCGCGCCTGACCGATTCGACCAACACCACCGGCACCATCGGCCTGAAGGCCGGCACCTATTACGTGCGGGTCGACTCGCAGGTGCTCTCCACCCAGACCTATTCCATCCTCGTTTCCGCCGTCAATCCCGGTCCGTACGAGTACGAACCCAACGGCGACGCGATCACCGCGACCGCGACCGTTTCCGGCACGACCGTCAAGGGTTCGCTCGCGCCGCGTTTGCTCGGCCTTGACCGCGATTATTACAAGATCGTGCTCGCCGCGGATTCCGTCGTGACCGTTTCCTTCCGCCACGACGTGTACGAGGGCAGCAAGGGCGGCTGGAACCTGCGCGTGCTCGACAGCGAGGGGAACGAACTGGTGAAGAAGGTTTCCGCCTGGAACAGCAAAGAGATCAAGATCGGCGATCCGGGCGCAAGCGAGCGCTGGCCGGGCGGTCTCGGTCTGAAAGCGGGCACCTACTACCTGTGCGTCGACGCCGACTCGCTCTCTTACAACAACGGCGAATACGCCCTGACCTGGACCGCCGTTGAAAAGGCCGCCTTTGAGGCGGAGCCCAATAACGAGCAGAGCGGCGCCAAGGCCATCAGTCTGCACAGTTACGCCTACGGCGCGCTGATCCATTCCGATACCGATTACGACGTCGACTGGTACAAACTCACGCTGGACGACGAGACCAACGTCAGCCTGGAGTTCGGTCACGAAAAGATCGCCAACAGTTCCTCCGGCTGGACGGTTTCGTTCATCAACGAAGCGGGCAAGACCGTGAAGAACTTCGACTTCTATCAAAACCGTGAAAAAGAATCGACCGACACCTTCCAGCTGCCGGCGGGCACCTACTTCCTGAAGGTGGAACCCGGTCTGGAAGCGACCGAAGATCCGTACAGTCTGCGGGTCGTCGGTTAACGGCGGGGCCGTGCACGTTCCGTCTTTTGTTCCGTAAAAATACTCCGAAAGGACTGTCTATACAATGCTGTTTTCTCAAGATATCGGCGTCGATCTCGGCACCGCCAATACCCTGGTATTCGTCAAGGGCAAGGGCATCGTGATCCGCGAGCCGTCCGTTGTGGCGTGCGATGAGCGCACCAACCCCAAGACCGTCGTGGCCGTCGGGGCGGACGCCAAACGCATGATCGGCCGCACCCCCGGCTCGATCGTCGCCGTGCGTCCGCTGAAGGACGGCGTTATCGCCGACTTTGATATGACCTCGGATATGCTCAAGGAGTTCATCAAGCGCGCCATCAGCGGTTCGCCCTTTAACCGCGCGCGGGTGATGATCTGCATCCCCTCGGGCGTGACGGAGGTCGAACGCCGCGCCGTGCACGACGCCGCCAAGAGCGCCGGCGCCCGTTACGTCAGTCTGATCGAGGAGCCCATGGCGGCCGCCATCGGCGCGGGCCTGCCCGTGCTGGAGGCCACCGGCAGCATGATCGTCGACATCGGCGGCGGCACCAGCGAAGTGGCGGTGATCTCGCTGGGCGACATCGTCACCAGCAAATCGGTGCGTGTCGCGGGCGATGATTTTGACGACGCCATTATTGCATACGTCAAAAAGACCTTTAACCTTCTCATTGGCGCACGCTCGGCCGAAGATATCAAGATCAAACTCGGCTCCGCCTATCCCTACGAGGGCGAGGCCGCGATGGAGATCAAGGGGCGCAACCTTGTGGACGGTCTTCCGAAATCCGTCGAGATCACCAGCGAGCAGGTGCGCCGCGCGCTGGCGGACCCCGTCGATCAGATCATGGATTCCATCCGCTACACGCTCGACCGCACGCCCCCCGAACTGGCTGCCGACATTATGGAACGCGGCATTATGCTCACCGGCGGCGGCGCGCTGCTGCGCGGGCTTGACAAACTGATCTCCACCGAGACGGGCATGCCCGTCAAGATCGCCGAAAACCCGCTGGATTGCGTCGTCAACGGCACCGGCATCTGCCTCGAAAAAGACCTGCTCGGCTTTAACAAGAAGGACTGACGATATGAAACGCTTTTTGCACAGTGACAGTTTCCGCTACCTGCTCGTGGTGGCGGCTGTCGTGTTGCTCGGCGTCTTTTTCGCCACGTTGTCGCACAACGCCTCGTCGCCGCTGACCACGGCGGTGGGCACGGTGTTTTCGCCCCTGCAGCGCCTGTCGGCGGCCATTGCCGACCAACTCGGCGACCTGCCGGTGGCCTTTGCTTCCGCTTCGCGCTACAAGGCCGAGAACGACGCTCTGCGCGGAGAACTCGAGGAGTACCGCCGCAAACTCGCCGATTACGACGAGATGAAGAAAAAGATCGATTCCTATGAGGAGCTGTACGGCATCAAACAGAAGAACCCCGATTACAAAGTCTGCGCCGGTTCCGTGATCTCGCACGATGCGGCTGACGCTTACGGTTCGTTCGTTCTCAACGTCGGCTCCAAGGACGGTGTGACCGTCGATTCGCCCGTTATATACGGCGAGTATGTGCTGGGCATCGTTAAAAAGGTGAACTTGACCACCTGCGTGGTCTATACCGTGCTGGACCCGCGTGTCAAAGTCGGCGCCTATGAGAGCGGTACCCGCGAGTACGGCTACGTCAGCGGGGACGAAACGCTGTATACCAAGGGTCTGTGCCGTCTGTCGGGGCTTGACAGTTCCACCTCCGTCGTGGGCGGGGGCGTGGTCTGTACCTCGGGCGCGGGCGGCGTCTTCCCCGCGGGGATGATCATCGGCGAGGTGACCGCCGTCCGAAGCGACGACGTTTCCGCCTCGTATTTTGCGGAAGTCAAACCCTACGCCCGCTTGGACGAGGTCAGCGACGTGTTCGTCGTGACCGACTTCGAGGGGAAGGGCGAGTAAGAAAGTCAGAGAGGAGCGGACGGCGTGCGTTCACCCGGTGAAAAACAGAATATCCGGCGCCGCCTGCTGTTCGTGGGTCTTATCATCGTCGCCGTTTTGCTGCAGAACGCCTGCGGACGGCTCGGCGCGGCCTCGGCGTCGCGCGCGTTTTTGCTGGTGCCGCTGTGTGTGTGCATCGCCATGTTTGAAACGGACGTGGCGGCCGCCCTGTTCGGCGCGTTTGCGGGCGTGCTGTGGGACGTCTCCTGCGCCGCTGACGGCTTTCACGCCGTGGTGCTGGCGGTGTTGTGCGCCGTGTGCAGCATCCTCATCAATCACATGATGCGCAACAACATCCTCACGGCGCTGGTTCTTTGTGCGGGATCGGTCGCCGTGTATGAATTGCTGTATATGCTGTTTGCCAACGCCCTGCACGGCGCGGCTCTGTTCGGGGGACTGGGGCGGTTTTACCTGCCGTCGTTCTTCCTGACGCTGCTGTTCGCGCCCGTCTGTTACGCCATTACCGCCCTTGTTGCCGAAAAGCACAAGGCGCGCGTGTAAGGATTGCTTATGCCGATCGAACAACGAAAAATCAGAACAAAAGTGGGACTGTGGCTGGCCGCTGCGGTCTTTGTGCTGTTGGTCGCCCTGCTCGTCAAGACGCAGCTCGTGGACGGTGACAAATACAAGGACGCCGCCGAAAGTTACGCCGTCGCGCAAAACAGCGTCAGCGCTTCGCGCGGCGAAATTCTGGGATGCAACGGCGAACCGCTGGTCACCAACCGGCAGGGCAACTCGCTGATCTTCAAATACGCCTTCTTTCCGCCGGCGAAGGAACAGTCCCGGCGCAACGAACTGATCGCCTCGCTCATCGGGCTGTTTGAGAGCAACAAACTGCCGTGGATCGACCGCCTGCCGATCCGCTACAACGCCAAGGGCAAACTGGTGGTCGACAAGACGAAAAGCGAAGAATTCGACTACCTCGTTTCCGACAATATGCTCGCGCTCGAAGCGGGCGAAAACGCCACCGCCGACGAGTGCCTGGACGCACTGATCGAGCGGTACGGCCTGCAGAGTTACGACCGCAAACAGGCGCGCAAGATCGCCTCCGTCTGTTTCGGGATGAAGTACCTGTATTTCTCCGATTCCTCTCCCTACAAGTTCGCCGAGGACGTCCCGACCGAGATCGTCTCGCGCATTATGGAACAGAGTTCGACCTACCCCGGCGTCGCCGCCGAGACCGAGAGTTATCGCGAATATAACGACGTCAACGCGTTTTCCCATATCCTGGGCGTAGTCGGTTCCATCAGCGCCGAGGAGTATGAACGCGAGAACGCCATCCTGCAGGAAAAACTGCGCGACCCCTCGTTGAGCAGCCGCGACGCCGTTATTCTCAAAAACGACGCCTATTCGCTGAACGACCGCTACGGCAAGAGCGGCATCGAAAAGGTGATGGAGCCCTATCTGCGCGGGCGTAACGGCATCCGCACACTGACGACCGGCTCCGACGGCACGGTGCACGAGGATTACCTCGTCAAACCCGTGCAGGGCAACACCGTGGTCACCACCATCGACCCCGGTCTGCAAAAGGTCTGCGCCGAGGCACTGGCGGATATGCTTGACGACAACCGCGCCACCGAACTCTTCCCCAAGGCGGGCGGTATGGTGGTGCTGGACGTGAACAGCGGCGCCGTTTTGGCGGACGTGTCGCTGCCAACCTACGACATCACCCGCTATTTCAAAGATTATGACAAACTGGCCGCCGATACCAGCAGCCCGCTGTGGAACCGCACCCTGCAAAGCGCTTACGCGCCCGGCTCCACGATGAAACCCTCCATCGCCCTGGCGGGCCTTGAAGAGGGCGTGCTGAACGCCGACACCAGCTTTTACTGCAGCGGCACCTACGTGGTGGAGGATCAGACCTTCGGCTGTCTGTCTTCGCACGGCTATCTGAACGTGGTGGGCGGTCTGCGCGAAAGCTGCAACATCTTTTTCTATGAGACCGGCAAGCGGCTGGGCATCGACAAAATGAACAAGTACGGCAACCTGCTCGGGCTCGGGCAGGCGACGGGGATCGAACTGGACGAGGCCGAGGGTACGCTGGCGAGCATCGCCAATAAGGAAGCCAACGGCGAAGTGTGGAATCCCGGCGATACCGTTCAGGCCGCCATCGGCCAGTCCGACAACCTCTTCACCCCGCTGCAACTTGCCAACTACTGCGCCACCCTTGCCAACGGCGGCACCCGCTACAAACCTTTCATCATCAAATCGGTGCTCTCGTCCGATATGAGCGAAGTCCTGTTTGAGACCCAGCCGACCGTGCTGAACACGCTCGGCGTCAAGCAGAGCAATCTGGCGCTTGTGCGTGAGGGTATGCACGAGGTCGTGACAAGTTCGGGCGTCAGCCGCTATTACACCAACTGCGTGACCGACCCGGCGGGCAAAACCGGCACCTCGCAGGTCGTGCGCGAAGTGCCCGGCGGCGGAACGATGGTCAGCACCAACGCATTCTTCATCTCGTTCGCGCCGTTTGACAAACCCGAGATCGCGATCGCCATCGTCGCCGAAAACGCCATGAACGGCACGCGCGCCTCGCAGGCCGCCGTGCCCGTCTATAACTACTATTTCAGCCGCAAGACGGCGGTGGACAAGGTTGCCCCCGCCGACACGCTGATTCCGTAAAGGGGGGCCTCGCCATGCAGACTATCGCCGTCGTTTCCGCCAAGGGCGGGGTCGGCAAATCGACCTTTTGTACCGAGGTCGGCAAGGGCCTTTGCGCCCTGCGCAAGCCGGTGCTGCTGGTGGATATGGATATCGGCGTGCGCAGTCTCGACCTGCTTCTCGGCGTCGCCGAAAAGGTCGTGTACAACTGGGGCGACGTCCTGCTGGGCAACTGCGACGTGCGCAAGGCGCTGCTGCGCGCCCCGTGCGGGGTGTGGCTGCTGCCCGCGCCGCTGCGCTTCTCCGAGGAGTTTACCGCCGGGGCGTTCGCTTCGCTGCTGGAGCCGCTGAAAAAAGACTTTGACTATATTCTGCTGGATTCGCCCGCGGGGATGGAAACGGGCTTTCGCCTGTCGGCCGCCTGCGCGGATACCTGCGTGTTCGTGACCACGCCCGACGCGGTCAGCGTTCGCGCCGCCGCGAACGCCGCGCGCACCGTGCGCGGCATGACGGACGCCGCGCTGCTGCTGGCCGTCAACCGCTATGACAAAAAGGTGCATCGCACCTTCTGCGCCGACGACACGGTCGATACCGTCGGCGCCCGCCTGATCGGCGTTGTGCCGGAGTGCGCCGCCGTATACGCCGCCGCGGGGGGCGGGTACGTTTCGCCAGACTCGAAGGGCGGGGCGGCCTTCCGCCGCATTGCACGACGCTTCTGCGGCGAGCAGGTGCCGTTCCGTATGAAATTGCTGTAAGCGGTTGACTTTTTCGGACGGCGTGCTATAATAAAACCACATACAAAAGGGGAGCCGGCGGACACCGGCTGAGAGAAAGAACAGTCCTTCTTTGACCCATAACCTGATGCGGGTAATGCCGCCGTAGGGAAATCACGACCGATCGTCTCCCCACGGGCTTTCCCGTGCGGGAGTTTTTTATCGGGAGGTATATTCTTATGGCCAAAACACAACTTTCGACACGGCAAAAGACACGGCGCCTGACGGAGAGTGCCGTTATGATCGCGCTTGGCACGGTCCTGTCGTTCATCACCGTCTACAAACTGCCCTACGGCGGTTCCATCACTCTGTTCAGCATGGTGCCGATGATTTTGATCGGGTACAAATACGGGCTGAAATGGGGCTTTTTCTCCGGCCTTGTGTACGCCGTGCTGCAGGGCATTCTCGGCGCGACGGCGAGCCAGGCCTTTGCCGGGATGTACGACCCCAACGACGTGGCCGCTTCCGTTTTCAAAATGGCGCTGATGGCGCTGCTCGACTACATCGTGGCGTTCTCGGTGCTGGGCCTTTCGGGTCTGTACCGCGGCAAGATGAAAACCGTTCCGGCCGTCACCCTCGGCGGCGCGACGGTCGTGCTGTTCCGTTTTTTGGCGCACTTCCTGTCGGGCTGGATCTTGTGGGGCAGTTACGCCGAATGGTACTTCGGCGAGAATATGAACAACGAGTTCGGCCGCAGCGTGCTGGCGCATTTCTCGGGCCAGGGCCTTGCCGCGTTCTATTCACTCATCTACAACGGCAGTTATATGCTGCCCGAACTGGTCATTACCGTTGTCGTGCTGGCGGTGCTGATGGCGGTCAAGCCGCTGCGGACGTTCGCGACCAAAACGGAATAAACCGCAAAATTGAATAATTTGTAAACCTCCCCGATTTTTTTGTATTTTTGTTTGTAATTCACCGTATTTAATGGTACAATGAACGAAAGTATAAAAATCAAGGGAGGTTTTTCCTTGAAAGACGACAAAAAGAATAAATCTTCGCTTGAGAATCTCAGCGGCAATTACGCCGCCGACGATCTCAACGAAGAACTGGAACGGCTCGCCCGCACCTTTCAGCAGGAGCTTGACAAAGCCAAGCAGGACGCCGAACTCAACGAAAAACTCGGCGATATCGTGCAGGGTCTGCCCGATGAAGAAACGCTGGAGGAGGCCGACCTCTGTGCCGCCTGCGGTGAACGCCGCCGTGACAAAAGCGTTTCGCCCGATTACGAATACTGCTCCGTTTGCCGCGAGGCCATGCGACACTATCCGCTGAGCATTCCCGCCCTGCTGCTGACGGTGGTGCTGGCGGTGGTCGCCGTTGTTTCCGCGATCGATTTTTGCGGCTACATTGACGGCTATGAAAACGTGCGCCTTGCCCGAAAAGCCGAAAAAGAGAACCGTCCCGAGAGCGCCGTCGAGTACTACGATATGGCCATCGCGATTTTTGAATCGGACGACGTCAGTGCCAAACGGTTGTATCTGGACAGCGCCGACGACCTTATGTTCGCCATGCCGCGCGGCCGTTCGACGATGGAGGACGTGTGCCGCCGCCTGCAAAAAGCGGTCGACACGATCGAGGCAAAGATCCCGCTTTATGCCCGCTACAACGACGTGAACGAGGAAGCCGGCGCCATGGCCGCCACCCTCGACCTGGTCGAGCAGACGATGAACGATGAGGCCTTTGCCGATTATGACGGCAAGGACGAGGAGACGTACAAGCAAATCATCGCCAAGCTTGACGCCATCGGCGAACAGACCGTCACGGTCGACGCATTGGACGGCAGCACCGTCACCCGGCCCGCCGATCTTTCCGTGCTCTATCTGATGGAGTACATTTTTGCCTACTCCACCGACCATTTGGACGACACCCTGCGCTACCTCGAAAAGACCGAAGAGGCCGCGCCCGAGCGCCTGTCGCTGTACGCCTATGAGATGGGCCTTGTGCTGGTGCAGAACGGCGATGCAAACCGCGCCAAAAAGTACGCCGAAAAACTGTACGCGGCCAACAAAGATTCGGTCTACGGCCCCTGCCTGTATGCGACGATCTATCGCATGACCGGAAAGCCGGACGAGGCGCACAAGTGGGTGGATATTGCCATTGACGAGATGCCCGACGATGTCGATCTGAAACGCCAGAAAGCCATGATCTATCTGTCCGAAGACAAGCCGCAGGAAGCGTACGAACTGCTCGGCGGGCTGATGAATGACAGCAGTTTCGCCGGCTACGCGCAGTTCTATATGACCTATATCGTCGCGGCGCACGAACTCGGCAAGACCGACAACCAGGCGGCCGCCGAAGAAAAGTTGCAGACGCTTGAAACGGCGTACACCGACCGCATGAACGACTACCTTGCCGGCAAACTCACCGCCGTGCAGATGTTTACGAAAGGGACCGGTGATGTCGAATGACCACGCTGTATATCGTTACCCGTTTTCTGACATTTTTCGGCGCCGAGGCGCGCACCTTCTTTGAACACCTGACCTGCCGGATCCTGAAACTGCCCATTGAGGATACCCGCGCGTTCAAGCCGTCGGAACTTTGCGCCCACGTTGAGCATGAACTCGCCCCGAAACTCGGCGGTGCCTTCCTCGTGTGCTGGCTGCCCTTCACCCTTACCACGCTGATGAGCTGTCTGTTTTTGCTGACGGGCGCCTACCGCATTCTTTACATCGGCGACTATTCCTCGCTGATCAGCTGGCTGCTCCTGTGGCTCGGCTTCTCGTTCGCCGCCAACTGCTTTCCGACCTTTGAGGACGTGCTCAACCTGCGCGACAAACTTTACGGGCAGAAGGGGCACACGGTCGCCAAGATCCTGCTGGCGCCGTATTTTGCGGTTTTCTTCTGCGGCGCATGGCTCGAGCGCTTCTCGATCACCTTCCTGACCGCGGGCGTGTTCACCGCCTTTTTCCCGCAGATCTTCACCGCGATCTTCCCGCTGGTCAAGAATATCGTGCAGATGTCGTCCGATATCTGACAAGACCCTTGTCATCACACAAAAAAACAGCGCCGACTTCTCGGAAGTCGGCGCTGTTGCTGTGTGTCGTTACGGCATGATCCGCTGCGTCAGCAGGATGCGGCCGTCGTCGGTAAAGGCGGCGATAATGCCGTCGCGGTTGGCGGTGGAAAAGGTCGCGGCGTGAGAAACGACGGTGAGGTTCCACTTGACGTTGGGATAGATCTTGCCGAGA
>CADBON010000144.1 GCA_902796315.1 Oscillospiraceae bacterium
CGGCCGATGCGGTAGGCGTGATCGGCGGTCAGCGCTTCGTTCACCTCGCCGCGAAAACCGTCGGTGCCGAAGTACTTGAGGTTATAGTTGACGGATTCCTTCGGACGGAACAGCGGTTCGAGGTAACTCGGGGCGAGCGGGATCTCGTCGCGCAGCAGGTCGTCGGTCGTAATATTAAAAAGCTCCGCAAGCTTCAGTACCGTGGAAAGGTCGGGCGCGTTTTTGCCGCTCTCCCACTTGGAGACCGACTGGCGCGACACCTGCAGCCGTTCCGCCAACTGTTCCTGCGAAAGCTGTAAAGAAGTGCGCATCAAAGCGATTTTTTCACCTAAATTCATGGTTGCAAAACCCCCTTCGTTCTGATTGGAATTATAGGTCCTTATCCAGTATAAGTCAATCGCTCTTAGTTGTCAACAAATTGTCAACCACAGGTTGCGTAAACCTGCGAGCGACATTTTTATAAGGGTTGCCCGCCATGGGGCGATCCATTCGCGGCGAGCCGAAAAAAACGCGCGGTACGGTTATTCTTGACAAACGGCGGTGATTTTCGTACAATAACTGCGAACAATTACGGTAAGGGGTGTCATTATGGCAAACAAACTGGAAAAACGCACCATCGAATACTTGTGGGAGGACCGCAAACGCCACTGCGGTCTGCCGCTTTCGTTCACGAAGTACAAACTTTCGGTCGACCGCCTGTTCTTTGAGACCGGCGCGCTGAACACCGAGGAGGAAGAGGTGCAGCTGTACCGCGTGCGCGACATTTCCGTGCGGCGTACGCTGTGGCAAAAGATCTGCGGCGTGGGCACCGTCACCGTCAACAGCAGCGACAAGAGCGCGCCGACCATCGAACTGAAAAACGTCAAACGCGCGAAAGACGTCAAGGAACTGCTCAACGAGCAGGTCGAAAAGGTCAAGGTCGCCCGCAACGTGCGCATCGGCGAGATCATCGATAACGTGGAACTGTCCGACGCCGACGGCGACGGTCTGCCGGACGCGGTGGACGCGTACGACAACAGCGATAACTGACGCGCCGCCCCGACGGAGCAACAGCGTGTTGCTTGCTTTTGTGTACCTTCGTATTATAATCGGTCATAAGGAGGGGTTTTATGAACACAAAAGACGTACTCTATGACCTCAGAACGAAAAAGGGTCTGTCGCAGGAAGAACTCGCCGCGCGTGTCTTTGTGACGCGTCAGGCGGTCTCGCGGTGGGAAACCGGCGAAACGGTGCCGAATACCGAAACACTCAAACTGCTGTCGAAAGTGTTTGACGTTTCGATCAACACCCTGCTCGGCTCGCCGCGGCAGTTGATTTGCCAATGCTGCGGTATGCCGCTGGAAGACGGCATTATCAGCCGTGAAAAAGACGGCACCCCCAACGAGGAGTATTGCCAATGGTGCTACGCAGACGGCACCTACACCTATCACGATATGGACGACCTGATCGACGTTTGCGTCGGTCACATGGTAACAGAAGAGTTTTCCGAAGAGCAGGCCCGCGCCTATATGAAGCAAAAACTGCCGACGCTGGACTACTGGAAACACTACGAAGAACTCGCCGACAACGGAGAGTTTGAGGAATTCAAACAGAAGTTGATCGATGAGATCAACGATCTGCATATCGAGGGAATGCCGCATCTTGACAAACTCAACGCCCTGGTCGGGAGTTACGTCAACCTGGCCTACCCGCTCCCCGGCGGCGCGCAGGTGAAGTTTTTGGACGACGGTACGACCTATCTCGGCAACCAGTTAGAAAACGAATGCGGCGGCGACCGGTGCTTCGGCGTGCTTGCCAACATGGATTTCATTTTGATCTGCACCTACGGCGAAGGCGGTTCCGACCCGGAGCTGGTGTTGTATAAAAAACGATAATCATTTCAAAAGAAACGAGCCAACCTCAAGCCCTTTGAGGTTGGCTCGTTTGTGTTTTGTTTCGGGTTTACACCGGCAACGCCTTGCCCTGCGACAGAAGTTTGACAAGACGGCAGTCCAGAACGTCGACCGTGCCGTCGCCGTTGATGTCCGCCGCCGCAGCCGCATACACGTTGGCCGCGTCATCGCCGAGGGCGACTGCTTTCACCGCGGTGTAATCATCGCCGTTCACAAGGCCGTCGCCCGTGAGGTCGCCGCAGAGAACGACATGCGCGATCTGATACACACTGCCCGGGTGGTCCACGACGGAGAGGCACTTCACCGTATAGCCCGTGCCGATGCGGTCCGCGCCGGAAACGGCCGCGCCGCCGCCCGTCTGCGCCGTGATCTGTGCGGGAAGGTTTTTAAACTGGGCGCGCAGGTCGTCCAGCGTACAGGTACCCGACGCACGAACGATAAACAGAATATCGTTGGCGGTCGTCACCTGTTCGATCTGCGCGTCGTCCTTGAGCATAAACGCGTGATACTCGTAATTCGGAACGATGGTCTTGCCGGACGCGTTGTTCGGGGTCGCCATCACGCTCGGGTCATCGCGCAGAATAAAGTCGTTGATTTCACAGGTATAGGTATCGTCGGTATTGAACCAACTGACGGTAATGCTGTCGTCCGGGTCCGTCCAATACAACTCGACCGTACTGTCGGTCGAGAGCGCACTGTCGATACCGACGCCGATGCCGTTGCCGTAATCGGAGGTGGCGGTCACGTCGCCGCCCTCGATATAGATGTGGACGGTGCAGGGGATGGAGGTCGCGTCGCCCGTGCCGATACCCGCGCCGGTGACGCTGTGCGCGTTGACGGTGCCGCCGTAAATCTTGACGGTGGCGCTCTCGGTGCCACGGTCACAGTCGCTGCTCAGGCCGATGCCCGCGCCGCCGTCGCCCGTGGCGTTAACGGTGCCGCCGCGGATCTCGACGGTCGCCGTTTCTTCATAGTCGCCCGTGCCGATGCCGGCGCCGTACCGATTGCCCGTGGCGTTGACGGTACCGCCGTAGATGAAGATTTTTTCGCTGTTTTTATAGGCAGTCCCGCCGGAAGTGCCGCAGCCGCCGCCGATACCAGCCGCGCCCGTGCCGCCCGTGGCGTTGACGGTGCCGCCGTAGATGCGGATGGTGCCGTTCGCGGAGGCGGTGGCGTAGTGACCGCCGCCGATGCCCGCGGCGTTCGCGCCGCCGGTCGCGGTGATATCGCCGCCGCAAATGGTGATGTCGCCGTGGAACGCATTGGTGGACGCACCGTACCCCCCGATACCCGCACCGTTGCTCGCTTTCGTTGAGTTGGCAATCAGTGCACCCGTGCCGCCGCTTTGTGCATAGACGGTCAGACTGTTTCCGTAAGAAACGGTGATGGTACGTTGGGCGGTAAACGTTGTGCCGTCGCACAGAATAAGGTGCACGTCGCCGGTGACAGATTTACGGCTCGCAATCGTAACGTCCTCATCGACCACGTACCAGCCGGATGACAACGCCGACGTGTCGGTGAGAATGGTGTAGTCCGTGCAGATTTGTTCCACGCCGTTTTGGTCCACGTACGGAACACCCCAAACGGCGGTCAGCGTCAAGTCGCCGGTGACGGGAGCGGTGAAGTCATAGGCCGCGCCGCTGCTTTCCCAACCATACGCAATGAAGTGACCGTTGACGATCGGATTGGGCTGCGTCGCCGTATAGCCCTTGAGAACGGTCTGCGCCGGAACGAGCGGCGTCAGGCCGTCGACGTTCATAAAATCGACCCTGTAGCAGATGGGCGTCAAATCGATATCCGCGGTCACAGCGGCCGCAAAATCATATTCCACGCCGTTCAGTTCCCAGTAGTTGACGGGATTGCCGTCCTTGTAAGCGTCTGTCGGCCGGGCCGCCGCGTTGGTGATATAGACCGCCTGCGACGCGCTCAGTTCGGTCACGCCGTCGGTATCGAAAAAGCGCACCGTATGGGTGACGGCGGGCACGATCTTGGCGCCGCCGCAGTTAGCGGCGGTCGCAATGGTCGAGGTGCCACTCAGAATAAAGTCGTCGACGAAGGTGATGCTGTCCGCCAGGTACGAGGAGGACTCGATGCTGTCGGTTTCGGCCGTCCATCCGAGGTTAATGGTACCGCCCTCGGAAACGGACGGGTGTCGGCCGATGCCGACGCCGTTGGTCGCTGTGGCGGTCACGTTGCCGCCGTTGACGTCGATGGTCGCGCCTTCGGCGAAGTTGCCGCCGATGGCCGCGGCATTGGAGGCGGTGGCGGTCACGGTACCGCCGTTGATCACGACGCCCCCAAACGAACCGCCCGCGCCGCTGCCGATGGCGGCGCCCTTTCCTCCGGTGGCGGTCACGGTGCCGCCGTTGACGGTGATCACGCCGCAAGCGCGGCAGTAAGAACTGCCGATGGCCGCGCCGTAATTGGCGGAGCTCGCGTTGATGATACCGCCGTTGATGGTGATGTTGCCGCAGTTCACGTAGTACGCGCCGGCAATACCGCCGTAGTAGACAGAGGTGGCGGAAGCGTTCAGCGTGCCCGTGCCGCCCGATTGGCCGTAGACCGCAAAGTCACAGCCGTCCAGACGAATGCCGTCGCTGACGGTCAGCGTGACGCCGTCAAGCAGCACCAGTTTCACGTTGGCGCGGATCGTAAGCGTGGGCAGCGTCATATCGACAGCCACAACGTACCAGCCCGCCGTGTTGATAGTGGTGACCGACGGGGCGAGGGCCGTATAGTCCCCCACGGCGAGGGTCTGACCGGCGCCGTTTTC
>CADBON010000145.1 GCA_902796315.1 Oscillospiraceae bacterium
TCCTAACGGATATCCGACCCATGCAACGCAGTATTTCACAAACAAGTGCGCCCTTGCGGCACGCAAATCCCTATGTGAGGGCGCCCTGAGGGGCGGTTCTTTTTATGCTTGTACGTCGTGTCAGCCCTCGGCGGGCGTTTCCTCTTTTTTGGCGATGGAAGCGAAAAACTCGTTGTATTTTTCCGCCCAGCGGGCGACCTCGGCGCGGTTGTATTCCAGCGGCATCTGCGCTTCGGTCAGGGTGAGTTTGCCGCTCCAGACCAGCAGTTCGAGCAGTTTGTTTTTGATCGGCGAGCCGGAAAATTGTTTGATCTTGTCCTTCAGCGCCGCAAACCCCTTGACGTTCAGCACCGCATCCAGTTTGTTGTCCATCAGGTTTTCCAGTTCCTCCGTCGTGACGAGGCCGCTTTTGATCATATCGTTGACCTCCTGCGCGGTCAGGAAGGGGAGCAGGTTTTTCAGCAGCGCCAGCAGGCAGGCGCTGTGCCCGATCTGCCGGAAAAAGCGGTTGGCGTAGGGCCACAGCGTTTCGGCGGTAAAGAAGCCGTCGCGGTCGGCCATGACCGTGTCCGCGAGCAGACGGCCCGCCATCAGACTGTACGCGATGCCCGATCCCTTGACGGGGTAGGTCATAAACGCGCTGTCGCCCACGGCGGCGTACCCGTCGGCCACGGGCACCGCTAAGGGCTGCGATACGGGAATATCGTGGAACGAACCCTCTTTCAGGTTGTCGATCTCCATCTGCGGGTTGTCGTCCTTGAGTGCGATCAGCGTTTTGAGCACGTCCTCAAACGTCATTTCGGGGAAGCGGGCGATCAGCACGTCCACGTCGCTGTCGCCCGTGACCGCCCAGCAAAAGCCGACCGTGCCGTTGTCGCGGATATAGATGTTGTACGGCGTCGCGGGCATCGGCTTGCTCGCGTCCAGCGCGAAATAGCCCCGATAGGCGTGCAGAACGTCGTACGGGCCGATCTCACGGTTCACGTGCAGGTGGGTGGGCAGTGACTCCCGCACGGGGGAGTGGACGCCGCAGGCGTCTATCACAAGGTCCGCATAGACGTTGCCTTCGCTTGTTTCCACGCCCGCCACGCGGTTGCCCAGCATCAGCGCGCGCTTGATCTCCACCCCGAAGCGCAGTTCGGCCCCGGCTTCTTGAGCCAGGTCAAACAGATAGCCCAACAGCCGCTTGCGGTCGACGATGATACTCTCCACGGGGTTGCGCGGCAGGGTCAGCGGCGCCACGTCCTTTTCGAGCGGTACAAAAGTGATTTGATTCGACCCGCGCGGAAAATCTTCCGGCACCGGCAGGCCCGCAAAGGCCATGGCGTCGGCGTCGAAGGCGTCCACTTGCGGCAGACCCGCGTTCTCGCGCGTGTTCTTTTCAAGCACCGTGACGGGGTAGCCCGCCCGGGCGAGGTGAATGGCGGCGCACAGCCCGCCGTGGCCGGCGCCGGCAACGATGATCCTCATAGCAAATCTCCCTTCATTCTGCGTATAGTATAGCACACCCGGCCGTTTCTGTAAACCGTTTGCCGCGCTTTTGCCCGCGGCGCAAAACAAGCGTTTCCCACGGTTTTTGAAAAAACCCGAAAACTTTTGCTAAAATACTTGAAATTCTCTATAATATATGATATAGTAACCACCGTAAGAACATCAACCGGTTGAGAGCAGGGCCACCTGCTCTCAACTTCTTGTAATGGGGCTTTCCCCGAAGGAGGGACTTGCGTGGCGCAAAATACCGTGGCGCGCGTGTGGGAGATCGCTCAGCCCGTCGCCGAAACCCTCGGCCTGACGCTCTGGGACGTCGTCTTTGAAAAAGAGGGCGCCAACTACTACCTGCGCGTGTATATTGACAAGGAGGGCGGCGTCGGCATCGACGATTGTGTTGCCATGAGCCACGCTCTCGACGGGCCGCTGGACGAGGCCGATCCCATCGACCGCGCCTACAATCTGCAGGTTTCGTCGCCCGGGCTGGAACGGCGCCTGACGCGTCCCTTCCACTTTACGTGGGCGCAGGGCAAACCCGTGATTTTGCGGCTGATACGCCCCTGCGACGGTCAGCGCGAATTCCACGGCACCCTTACCGGCTACAGCGAAGACGGGGCGGTCACCCTCGCCCTGGACGCCGAGACCGAAATGACCGCACAAAAAAATGAAATCGCCTTCGTCAAGGCAGACGATTTGGATTTTTGATTCAGGATATTACCGAAAGGATTGATTGGAAAAATGGCAAAGAAATCAACGAGTAAAAAACCCGCCTTTGAGAACAAAGAGTTCTTCGAGGCCATCAAAATGCTCGAGGCAGAAAAGGGCGTGCCCGCGGACTTTCTTCTGGAGCGTGTCTGCAACGCCATCGTCACCTCGGCGCGCCGCGACTACGGCGGTGAGAGCATCGTTTTCTGCGAGGCCGATCCCGAAGCGTACAAGTTGCGCGTCTACGTTCGCAAGAACGTTGTCGATGAGATCGAAAACGAGTACACCGATATCACCGTGGACGAGGCGAAAAAATACGACAAAAAGGCCAAGGCCGGCGACATCGTTGAGATTGATCTTGACACCATGAAGTTCGGCCGCATCGCCGCCCAGACCACCAAAAACGTCATCCGCGGCGACATCCGCGACGCCGAGCGCGGCATGATGATGCAGGAGTTCCGTCAAAAACAGCAGGAACTCGTCACCGGCAAGGTGCAGAACATCGATCCCAAGACCGGCAACGTCTCGCTCGAGATCGGCAAGGCCGTCGCCATGCTTCCGCGCGGCGAGCAGGTGCCCGGCGAGACGTTCCGCGAGGGTCAACTCGTCAAGGTCTACGTCGTGGATGTGCGCGACGGTCAGCGCGGCCCCAAAGCCATGATCTCCCGCACCCATCCGGGCCTTGTCAAACGCCTGTTTGAGACCGAAGTACCCGAGATCTACGACGGCGTGGTCGAGATCAAGTCCGTCGCCCGTGAGGCCGGCTCCCGCACCAAGATCGCCGTCTGTTCCAAAGATGAGAACGTCGACCCCGTCGGCGCCTGCATCGGCCCCAAGGGCGCGCGCGTCAACAAGATCGTCGACCTTCTCGGCGGCGAAAAGATCGACATCGTCGTCTATGACGAAGATCCCGCCAAGTTCATCGCCGCGGCGCTCGCTCCCGCCGACGTGCTTTCCGTCGAGCAGGATGATGCGACCGAGAACGCCTGCCACGTCACCGTGCCCGACAATCAACTGTCGCTGGCCATCGGCAACAAGGGGCAGAACGTCCGCCTGGCGGCGCGCCTGACCGGCTGGAAGATCGACATCAAGCCCGAGAGCGGCTTTTACGCCCCGCGCACCGAGTGAGGCAGTCCTATGCACGAGAAAAAGATTCCCATGCGCAAATGCACCGGCTGCGGTGAGATGAAGCCCAAAAAAGAACTCATCCGCGTCGTCCGCAGTCCCGAAGGGGAGGTTTCGCTGGACGACACCGGCAAAAAGCCGGGGCGCGGCGCGTACCTTTGCCCCAACAAGGCCTGCCTTGCCAAGGCGCGCAAGGGAAAACGGCTGGAACGTGCCTTCGAGGTGCAGATTCCCGACGCCGTTTACGAAGAAATGAACGAAAAACTCAGCTGAGGGGGGACCGACGTGGCGAACGCAGCGCTTTCGTTTTTAGGTCTTTGCCGCAAGGCGGGCCGCCTCGCTATCGGCCATGACGCCGCCGTCGACACTCTCGTCCGGCA
>CADBON010000146.1 GCA_902796315.1 Oscillospiraceae bacterium
AACGAGACCCTGCTGCACCCCTTTGTGGACAGCAAGGGCAACTTCGGCAAGGCCTATTCCAAAAACATGGTCTTTGCCGCCTCGCGCTATACCGAAGCAAAGCTCGACCCCATCTGCGCCGAACTGTTCCGCGATATTGACAAAGACACGGTCGACTTTGTCGACAACTACGACGGTACCCGCAAGGAGCCGACGCTGCTGCCCGTCACCTTCCCGAGCGTGCTGGTCAATATGAACAGCGGCATCGCGGTCGGCATGGCCAGCAACATCTGCTCGTTCAACCTGCGCGAGATCTGCGAGACGACCATCGGCCTGATGAAAGACCCGTCGTTCGACGTGTTCGAGACCCTGCAGGCCCCCGATTTCATCGGCGGCGGGCAGATCGTGTACGACCGCGCCGCACTGGAAGAGATCTATAATACCGGCCGCGGCAGTATTCGCGTGCGTGCCCGCTACCGCTACGACAAAGCCAACAACTGCATCGATATTGTCGAACTGCCGCCTACGACGACCTGCGAGGCGGTCATCGATAAGATCATCGAAAAAGTGAAGGCAGGGACGCTGAAAGAGATCAGCGATATCCGCGACGAGACCGACAAGAGCGGTCTGAAAATCACCGTCGACCTCAAGCGCGGCACCGATCCCGACAAGCTGATGAAAAAGCTGTACCGCTCCACCCCGCTCGAAGACAGTTTCAGCGCCAACTTCAACGTGCTGGTCAGCGGCGTGCCCCGCGTGATGGGCGTTGCCGAACTGCTGAACGAGTGGATCGCCTTCCGCAGCGAGTGCGTCAGCCGCCGCGTCTATTTCGATCTGACGAAAGCGAAAGAAAAACTGCACCTGCTGACCGGCCTCAAAAAGATTTTGCTGGATATCGACAAGGCTATCAAGATCGTGCGCGAGACCGAGGAAGAAAGCGAGGTCGTGCCTAACCTGATGATCGGTTTCGGCATCGACGAAACGCAGGCGGAATACGTGGCGGAGATCAAACTGCGCCACCTGAACCGCGAGTATATCCTCAAACGTCTGGCCGACGTCGACGACCTGCAAAAGAGCATCGCCGATATGGAGGACACGCTCGCCAATAAATCCCGCATCAAACGGATCATCATCGACGAACTGAAAAACGTCGAGGGGAAGTACGGCAAAGACCGCCGCAGCGAGATCATCTATGACGACGAGCCGGAGGAGGAGATCCGCGAAGAGGTGCCCGATTACGAGGTCAACCTCTTCTTCACCCGCGACGGCTACTTTAAGAAGATCACGCCCCTGTCGCTGCGCATGAGCGGCGAGCAAAAACTCAAAGAGGGCGACGAACTGACCGTGGACGGCCTTGTCAGCACCAACGCCGCCGAACTGCTCTTTTTTACCGACCGCTGCCAGGTCTACAAGGCGCGCGTCTGTGATTTTGAGGACGCCAAGGCGAGCGTGCTCGGCGATTACGTCCCCACCAAACTGGAGTTCGAGCCGGACGAAAAGCCGGTGTATATGGCCGTGACGACCGCTTATGACGGGTATATGCTCTTCTGCTTCGAGAACGGCAAGGTCGCCAAGGTCACGATGGCGGGCTACGCCACCAAGACCAACCGCAAAAAACTCATCAAGGCCTATTGCGACAAATCGCCGCTGGTGTCGGCGCTGTATATCCACGAGGACACCGACATCGTGATGAGTTCGACCAGCGGGCGCGTGCTGCTGGTCAACACCGGCGCCATCTCGCCGAAATCAGCAAAGGACACGCTGGGCGTCAGCGTCATGACGCAGCGCAAATACCACAAACTGGCAAGCGTGCATCTGTACCGCGAGGGCGAATTTGAAAAGCCGCACCGCTACCGCACCAAGACCCTGCCCGCCGCCGGCGCGACGCGTTCCGCGGAAGATACCGCCGAGCAACTGACGCTGGAATAAAAAAGGCATAAAAAAAGCGCCGTTCAATAACGACGCCGCAGACGAAAAGGCGCAAGGCACGATACCGCTTCCGGTCCGAAGCGGCCCGTGCCCTGCACGATCCGCTGCTAACGCAATGGGACCTTCCGTCGCGGTGTGCCGGCCGAAGCCGCGCACTTTCCGTCCGCACCTATAGTATGGCCCCGACAGGCGCGATTATTCGTTTTTTTCGTAAAATGTCAGAAAGTGCAAAAAAAGTCTTGCATTTTTGCACGGCTTGTGTTACACTAATCGGGCGTGAAAAAGCAGAGTTATCTTTAGCATCGTATATATTTAATCGAGAGGAATCCGCTATGACTTCATTTCTTTGGTATCATTACGTACTCGGCGCGGTACTGATCGTGTCGTCCATCATAATCGTCATCGTCGTTATGCTTCAGCAGAGCCAGCAGGAAGGCCTTTCGGGCGCGATCGCCGGCGGCGCCGAGACGTTCTTCGGCAAAAACAAGGGCCGCACCATGGAAGCCAAACTCGCCAAGATCACCAAGATCGTGGCCGTCGTCTTCTTTGTCGTGTCGCTGGCTTCCGTTATCCTGTTCGCATTTCTTAACTAACCTACTCCCCGCCCGACGGCGGGTCATATGAGTTATTAGCTCAGCAGGCAGAGCACCTGCCTTTTAAGCAGGGTGTCCGGGGTTCGAATCCCCGATAACTCACCAACAAAAAAACGCCGAAAGGCGTTTTTTTGTTGGTGAAATGATGTTTGCCCTTGCGGGCAAATGATGTTGCCTGCGGCAATGATGTGCGCTTCGCGCATGATGTGTCCTGCGGGACATGAAGGGCAAACATCGCATCATGGATCGCGCAGCGATCTGCATCATTTCGGCGTTAGCCGAAACATCATTAGCCGCCAAAGGCGGCATCATTCAATTTCTTCGTGGGTTCGAATTCATCTGTCAAAACCGCAAATCCCAATTTTTCGTCCCCCATAGACCAAAAAATCTCGTTGCTTATGCAACGGGATTTTTTTATCCAAGCCGCCGAAGGCGGTTTGGTATGTAATCGGCGCGCAAGCGCTGTATGTAATCACGGCGTAAGCCGTGTATGGCATCAAGCGCTTGCGCTTGTATGTTTCCGCTTTAATCTTGATGTTTACCCCTCAAACTCCAGCGTCCCGCCCTGCAGCAGTTCGCAGAGGGGCAGGCGGCTGTCGCGGGTCTCTTTGCCGTTCCAGCGTACCGAGGGGGTGTCGGCGGGGATGCGCCTGACGGTCAGCGTTTTGCCGCTTGCCAGCGCGACGGTCGCGCCGCCGAAGGTCGGGGGCGTCAGCAGGACGTAGTCGGCGCCGGGGATTGGGAACAGACCGAGCGCGCACCAGACGTAATAGGACGAAAGGCCGCCGCTGTCGTTGTTGCCGGGCAGGCCGCCTTCACCGGTGGTGAACATACAGCGCATGCCAGCGCCGATGACGTCCGCGGTGCGGTCGGGACGGCCGGCGTAGAGATAGGCGAAGGGCGCTTCCATATCGCTCTCGTTATTAAAGCCCTCAAAACGGCGCAGGGCGATCCCCTTTTCGACGCTTTCGCCGTCGTCGGGGACGGTCGGGTTGACGACGGGCGGCGCGCCGTAGCCGAAAAAGCGGTCAAGAGACGCGACGAACTTCTCCTCGCCCCCGGCGAGAGCGATCCGCGCCGCCATTTCGTGCAGCGGGCGGAACGAATAGTTCCAGTTCGTGCCCTCGTAAAAATCGCTGTCCTCGCGCAGCAGGCCGGTCGACGCGTCAAAGGCGGTACGCCACAGTTCTGCCACGGGGCGCAGTTCCGCGGCGATCGCGGGTTCGCCAAGTTCATCCGCAAGGTCGGCGGCATAGGCGGCGCAATCCGCAACGTCGAGGATCTGCGAAACGTCCTTGCAGACGCCCGTCATTACGTCGTTATTGGCGGGGTTGAGAATGTCGTCCCGCACGACGCGCAGCAGGCGTTTTTTATCCACAGGCACGCCGAAGCGGTACGCCGTCAGCAGCGCGAAACTGCCGAGGCAGCGCGCCTCGTTGTTGCAGGTGAGGTAAGCATCCGACAAGCAGAAGGTCTTGGGAATAAAGCCCAACTTCTCGCCCAGGCGCAGCAGGGTTTCGACGATGATCTCACTCATGCCGCGATCCAGCAGAAAGATGAGCGGCAGTTGGGTCTTGTATTGATCCCAAAGCGTGGCGTAATCGACGGAAAACGGCCCGGGCGCGCCCGTGACGAAATCTTCGCCGCTGCGGTCGCAGGGCTTGACGAGAGAATGGTAAAGGTTGGAATAAAAGATCTCGCGTTTGTCGGCGGGGGTGCCGTCCGCAAGCGAGATCGCACCGAGCACGGCGTTCCACTGTTCGCGCGACTGCTCACGTGCGGTTTCAAAATCCGTATCGTCGCGCAGCGAAGTCATCGCCTTGACGGCGTCCTTCGGCGAAACGGCGACCGCCAGTTCCACCGTGCGCACGCCATCGGGCAGGGCGGCGGTCACTACGCCGTCGGCTTCGTCCGTAAACGGCGCGGAACAGCAAACGGTGAAATACAGCCGCATCCCGTCATACACGCCGCTTGCGCTCACCGTGTCGCAGGCAGGGTATTCCAGCATCAGTTCTTGCGCCGTTTGGGGCGTAAGACCGGGGTAACGCAGACCGTAACGGGCAAGATCCACGCGCACCTCGCCGCCGTCGCGGGCAAAGGTGTAGCGGTGCAGCGCCGCCTTTTCGGTGACGGTCACCTCACAGCGGATATCCCCGAGCGTACAGGCGTAATAGCCCGGCTCCGCCTCCACGTCGGCGGGAACGACACGCGCGGGGCTGTCGGCATAACAAGGCGTAACGACGGCAAAATTGTAGTAACAGCCGATGGAACCCGTGCCGCTCTGATGCAGGTGCGAAAATCCGATCAGGGCCCGCCCTTCGTCAAAATGGCGCGGTTTGGCAAGATAGTTGGGAAAGGCGGACGAACTGCCGTTGGGGTAACCGCCCGTATAAGGGCCGACGCTGACACGCCCATACGGCCGCGTGGCGGCGGGCGACGTGTTGCCCGCGCCGGCCTTGATAAAGAACCAGCGCGCGGCGATGCCCTCGGCGGGCGGCAGGTCATAATCGCCGTTGCCTTGAAAGACGTTGACGTATCGGGTGAAATCACGGTTTTCCATAGCGTTCTCCGTTCTTTGCAGGGTTGTTCTTTGAAACCAGTGTACCACAGCGGCGGCGGAAAAACAACATAAACCGTCACGGCCCCGCAGGAAGAATTCCGGCAGAGCCGTGACGGTTTGGAATTCGGGGCAGTCAGCGCTGCCCCAGGCCGATGCTCACGCTCAGCGCGCCGTTGACGCGCGCCATTTCGGCCTCGGTCAAATTGCCCATACGCTCGCGCAGGCGGCGCTTGTCGAGCGTGCGCAGTTGCTCCAGCAACACGACCGAATCTTTGGAAAGGCCGCCGCTCTCGGCACGTACGTTGATGTGCGTGGGGAGATTCGCCTTGTCGAGCCGGCTGGTGATGGCCGCGGCTATCACCGTGGGGCTGTAGCGGTTGCCCAAGTCGTTCTGAATGATGAGCACCGGCCGCACGCCGCCCTGTTCGGAGCCGACGACGGGACTCAGGTCGGCGTAAAAAATGTCGCCTCGTTTGACTGTCATACACTTCACTCTCCGATAGGTAGTACCTGTATTGTACCCGGAGAATCGGGAAAATAATCACGCGGAACGGGATTTTTTGAGGAGTTGTCCCCGTCTCATACTATGCGCGCTCTCCCCTTTTGGCAAAAGAAAAAGCCCTGTTGGCAGGGCTTTTTAATCGCGAAAGAAGCGGGTACATCAATACCCGTCGTAATACTCGGTCTTGATGTTGTACTGGCCGGCGTAATCGTCGGCGTCGGATTGTTCGGCACACTTCACCACCAAGCCGTTATTGATGGCCGGCAGGGACATGGTGCCGATGTAGGTGACGCTCTTGGGTACGGTGACCTTGGTCATGGACGAGCATTTCGAGAAGCAGTAATCGCCGATGGA
>CADBON010000147.1 GCA_902796315.1 Oscillospiraceae bacterium
ACAGATGATCTGGCGAAAGGGCGACACGCGCTTTTACCAAGGCGGCGTCACGGACCCGGATTACTGCGTGCTGCGCTTCACGGCCGAACGCGGGCGGTACTATCAGGACCTGAAAACCGAGAGTTTCGTCGTGGAATAACGACGGCAAGCAACAAAAAAGCGTCTTTTGTCACGGACAAAAGGCGCTTTTTCATGATTGGAACGGCATTCTTGCAATTCCGACGATCTATGCTATAATTGGGGCAGAAAACAATTCACGAAACACGGGTGAGCGTATGGCATTTTTTAACAAACACAAAAAACCGATCATCATCGTGCTGTTGGTACTGACGCTGACGGTCACGGCGACCATGAATGCGGTGCTGCTGCCCGCCATTACTGCGGAAGCGGGCGGTCTGCCGTGCTTTGATATGCGGATGCTCGGCTACGGCGAACAGGAGGTCGCGGCGTTTTTAAGCGCGCTGTCGGCGCGCGGGCGCGATCTTTACCTGCACGCGCAGCTGCCGCTGGATTTCGTCTATCCCGTGCTGTACACGCTGCTGTTTTGCGCCCTGCTGACGGCGCTGCGGGACAAAGCGACAAAACTGCTTGCCCTCCCCCTGCTGCTGGCGGTGTTCGACTACGGCGAAAACGTGTGCCTGGTGCGCCTGCTGTCGGCGGGTGTGACGGCGGTGCCGGTGTCGCTCGCGTCGACCTTCACGGTCGTCAAGTCGCTTCTGATGGTTGCGGTCTTTGCTCTGATCCTCGTGCTGTTCTGCCTGCGCCTTGCGGGCAAGCGAAAGAAAAAGCGCGCCGAATAAGCCAAAAATATTTTTCAAAATAAGCAAGTCCTTTTTCCAAAGGTCTTGCTTTTTTTATCGTACGATGGTAGGATAACGGTACAGGATCCCGAAAGGAGATTGGGTTATGTCCGCAACATTTCTGAAACGCCTGCTGGCGCTGATTCTGTCATTTCTGATCCCGGCACTTTCGTTCACCTTCACCCGCAGCGACGCGGCCCGCAAGGACGCGGGCGTAGCGGCGGCGCTCGACAAAACGGGCGGTCTGGTCAAGGGCGTCTGCCACGCACATGAGGATTACGACCTGCTGCGCGACGGCAACATCGAGTGGGAGCGCTCGGATATCCCCTACCCGTTCAACGACGACGGCACTCTCAGCGCGTCCTATTTGTGGTGGAAGGACGAGGCGCAGCGCTACCTGGAGAACGGCATCCGCGTCTTTGCGGTAACGCCCTATCCGGACGAGTTCATCGAGCACGGTCTTGACCCGCGCGACCCCGACGACCGCACGGCCATTCAGGACGTGGCGCGTTTCTTTGTCGAGGATCTCAAGGACGTTGTCGGCATTTTCCAGGTCAGCAACGAACTGAGCGTGGACCGCTTCCGCGCGCCGCTGACGCTGGACGAGGCCGCGGCGTTTATCGGGATGCAACTCGAAGTGATGAAACCGCTCTGCGACAAGTACGGCATCCTGATCGGCTACAACCTGACCGCCAGCGTGGAACAGCCGTTTATTATGCTGCAGTACAACCACCTGGTCGATTACGTCGGGTTGGACTGCTACATCGGCTGTTTTGAAGACATTCTGCACGAAACCGACACCTTTACCCTCTTCGCCGGGGCGGTGCGCCAGTTGACCGGCAAGCCCATTCTGTTCTGCGAGTTCGGCTACATCGGCGAAGGCGAGCCCAAGGGCGCCGAGGGCAAGGCGGCCGTGCTGCGCGAGTACGGCTATGAAAGCGAGGAAGCCGCGACCGCCGATATGGCGAACTTCCTGCAAAAACTGCCGCCCAGAATACGGGACGAGATTTTGCGGCTGTACCCCGACGCAACGAACGAGGAGTACGCCGATATGCTCTTTAATGGCGAGTACAAAAACCATCTGTACCGCGACCTGCCCGAGGGGTATTCCATCAACGGCTGTCCGCACACCCCCGAGGGACAGGCGAAATTCTTCTCGGAAGTCATCCCGAAAATTTTCAAACTGGATTACGTCATCGGCGCGGTCGTCTACTGCTGGAGTGACAGCGACGCCTGCTACGTCTGCGGCCAGACCGACTGCCCGGTCGAGACGCGCTGGGGCCTGGTGACCCGCGACGGCGCGCCCAAACCCGCATACTACGCGGTGCAAAAGGCCTTTGCCGACGCCGCCTGAAACCCGCAATACTGCGAATGCCGTCTGCGGACGGCATTCGTTTTGTCCGCATCTTGACAAGCGCGGACCGCTTGCTATACTGAAAGAAGCAAGGAGGAACGGTTATGCTTACCATTGACCATCTGACGAAAACCTACGGCGAGAAAAAAGCGGTGGACGACCTGTCGCTGCACATCGCGCCCGGTGAAATTTACGGTTTTATCGGTCACAACGGCGCCGGCAAAACCACCACGCTGAAGGCCTGCGCGGGCATCCTACTGCCCGATGCGGGCGAGATCCGCATCGACGGCACACCGCTGGCGGCCGACCCGCTGGCCTGCAAGCGCAAGATCGCCTATATTCCCGACAACCCCGATCTGTACGGCTTTATGACGGGCAGCCAGTTCCTCGCCTTTGTGGCGGACGTGTTCGGCGTGCCCGCCGCCCGCCGCGACGAACTGACCGCGCGCTATGCGGCGCCGTTTGAAATGACGAACGACCTCGGGCGTCCGATCTCGGGCTATTCGCACGGCATGAAGCAGAAACTGGCCGTGATCGCCGCGTGGCTGCACGAGCCGAAACTGATTTTGATGGACGAACCCTTCGTCGGACTGGACCCGACGGCCGCGCACCTGCTCAAAGAGATGATGCGTGAGATCTGTAACGCGGGCGGCGCCATCTTCTTCTCGACGCACGTGCTGGAGGTCGCCGAAAAGCTCTGCGACCGCGTCGCCATCATCAAGCAGGGGCGGCTGATCCGCTCCGGCACGATGGAAGAAGTCAAAGGCGACGCCTCGCTCGAAGACGTCTTTTTGGAACTGGAGGCAGAAGCATGACCCGCACGCTGCTCAAAAAACAACTGCAGGAATCGCTGAGCCGCCTGACGGTGGATTACCGTACCGGCAAACGGCGCGATCCCACGCGGCTGGTGCTGCTCGGGGTCCTGCTGTTCTTTGCGTTCTGCTCGCTCGGCGGCAGTTTCGTGACCGTGTTCGGTATGCTGTGCAAACCGCTGACCGACGCGGGTTACGGCTGGCTGTATTTCGCACTCGCCATGCTGTTGACGCTGTTCCTCGGCATCGTCGGAAGCGTCTTTAACACCTACTCCACGGTTTACAAAGCCAAAGACAACGACTTTCTGCTGGCCATGCCCGTCAAGCCCTCCGCCGTGTTGACGGCACGCCTGATGGGGGTCTTTCTGTGGACGCTGGTCTATGAGGCCATCGTCTTCGTTCCCGCGCTGGGGATCTATTGGATAACCGTCCGCAGGCCGTCGGCGGTCACCGTCGTGTGCGACGTTCTGCTCCTGCCGATCCTCGGCTTTGCGGCGCTTGCGCTCTCCTGCCTGCTGGGTTGGGTGGTCGCCAAGATCAGCGTGCACGTGCACGGCGGCAAAAGCGGCGTGCAGGTCGCGCTGTCGCTGGGGGCCATCGCGCTGTATTATGTGTTATACAACCGCGCCTTTGAGGGACTCAAAGCCATTATCAACAACGTCGCCGTCATCGGCGAAAAATTCCGCGCCGGCGGCGTGCTGTACGTGCTTGGCCGCGCCGGAGAGGGCGACGTCCTCGCCTTCCTTGCGACGGCGGCCGTGATCGGCGTCGTGACGGCGGCGGTGTGGACCCTGCTCAGCCGCAGTTTTCTGAAACTGACCGCGACGGCAAACGGCGGCGAGGCGAAGCGCAAAACGAAAACCAAGGCCGAAAAAACGCGCGGTGCGGACGGCGCCCTGCTGATGAAAGAGCGCAAACGCCTGACCGCGAGCGCCAACTATATGCTCAACTGCGCGCTCGGCACGGTACTGCTGCCCGCGGCGGGCGTCGCCCTGCTGGTCAAGGGGCAGGTCCTGTTGGATTTCGTTGCCAAAGAGCCGCAGATGGCACCCTACGTGCCTGCCGCGATCGTGGCGGCGCTCTGCCTGCTTTCATGTATGAACGACACGACCGCGCCCTCGGTCTCGCTCGAGGGGGAAACCATCTGGCTGGTGCAGACCATGCCCGTCCACGCGTGGCAGGTACTGCGCGCCAAACTGCGGCTGCACCTGATCCTGACGGAAATTCCCCTTGCCTTCTGCGGCGTGTGCGCCGCCGTCGTATTGAAACTCACGGTCCCCCAGGCGCTCTTCGCGATCCTGGTCCCCGCGATCTTTGCGGCCTTTATGGGCTGTCTGGGTCTTGCGATCAACCTCAAAAGCCCCAACCTGCACTGGACGAACGAGGTCGTGCCCGTCAAGCAGAGCGTGGGCGTTCTGATCGCCATGCTCGGCGGTTGGGGTCTGGTGATCGCGCTGGTGGGCGTGTACGCCCTGCTGTCAATGCTCCTGCCCTCGCTTGCGGCGCTGGCGGTGATCGGCGTGCTTCTCACCGCGGCGACCGTCCTGCTGCGGCGTTGGCTGAAGACCCGCGGCGCCGCGATCTTCGATTATTTGAACTGACAATTTACTACAAATGCAAAAAAGAAAGCCAACCGTTGGGTTGGCTTTCCTTTTCTTTTTGGTGCGATGTCCGCTTATTTCGCCTGCGCCCGTTCCGCGCGCTCTTTGGTGCGCTCGGCGTCGATCTGCTGACGGATCTGCTCGGGCATGGCGTAGAAATCTTCTTTGGTCAAACCCTTCGTTTCGATGGCGGGCAGGAAGGTGACGTACACGACGCCGGGGGTGATGCGGCCCGTCTGGTCGAGGCGGTCGCGGGTGCCGTCCAGCATGACGGGCACGACCTTGGCGCCGGTCTCCATGGCGACCTTCATCGCGCCGCCCTTGAAGGGGCCGATCTTGCCATCCTTGGAGCGCGTGCCCTCGGGGTAAATGGTGATGCTGCGCCCGGCCTTGACCATCTCGATGGCCTCGTGCAGGGTGGAGCGCGCCTGGTTTTTGTTTTTGCGGTCGACGAAGCAGCAGTCCATGACCCACATCCACTTGCCGATCAGCGGCAGTTTTTTCGCCTCGATCTTGGACATAAAGGTCGTGGGCTTGGGAGTGTTGAGGATCATGGCGGGGAAGTCGAACAGCCCGGCGTGGTTGGGGGTGTAGATGACGGGCTCGTCGAGGGGGATATTCTCTTTGCCGCGCACCTCATAGGTGACGCCCGCCGACTCCATCAGCGGGTTGAGCCAGTCGTACAGGCACTGATCGACAAAGGGCTTGTAATCCTCCCACGTCCCGTTCTTTTTGAGCGCTTCGGCCTTGCGCAGGGCGGGGGTCAGTTTGACGAGCGAGCCCAGCAGCGAGTTGATCCACTTGCGGGTGGCTTTATCTTTCATGTCGAACATGGCGATTCTCCTTTTCCTCTCGGGAATGCCCCCCTATTGTATCACAAGTAGAAGAATTTGCAAGTGCTTTTCCGGCAGAAAGCCCCGGGAGTTGAAGATTTTGCGCAAATATGATACAATAAAGCGGAAATCATGCGGAGGTAACGGCTATGCAATTCGGCAACGTACAGGTACTGGCAGACGGCGCGGCGCAAGTCGCGGGCGGTCTGCTGCGAACGGCTTTGGAGCGGCGGCTCCCCTTTTTGACGGAGGGCGGCGAAACACTCACCGTCCGCCTGATCGCGGATGAAGACGGCTTTGCCGACCATGACGCGTACCGTCTGGAACAGGACGGTGCGTGCCTCACCGTAACGGCGCACGGCACCCGCGGGCTGATCTACGGGTATTCGCACTTTTTGCGCAAGGCCGACTGGCGCGGCGTACTGACGATCACGGAGCCGCTGAACGGGGTTTACCGTCCCGACAAAGCGATCCGCGGCCATCAACTCGGCTACCGTCCGACGCCCAACACCTATGACGCGTGGACACACGCCCAGTATTTTCAGTACTATTTGGAACTGATGGCCTTCGGCAGCAACACGGTGGAGCATATCCCCTATGAAGAGGGGCACAGCAACCGCAACTGCCTGATGATTTACGATGAAGAAGAGTTTTTATGTGAAGAGGCGGAACTCTGCGACCTGCTCGACCTGAACCTTTCGCTGTGGCACCCCAACCGCCGCGAAGAACCGCGCGAGATCGCCGCCGCCGTACGCGGCGCGCTCTATGAGCGGCTTTGCCGCCTCGACGCGGTCTTTCCGCCGGGCGGCGACCCGGGCGACCTGCCCGCCGACGAGTTTATCGCGCGCTGCAGCGCCATCGGGCGCGAACTAAAAAAAAGCCACCCGCACGCCGCGATGTGGCCCTCCGCCCAACAGCCCCATAATCAGCCCGGCTGGGGCGAGGTCTTTCTCGATGCACTGGCGAAAGACCCGCCGTATATCGACGGCGTTGTAATGGGGCCGAACCACGCCTTCCCTCTCAAAGAACTGCGCGAGCGCCTGCCCGACCGCTACCCCATCCGCTTTTACCCCGATTTTACGCACAACCTGCGGTGCGAGTATCCGGTGCACTATGACCGTGACGACTGGCACTTTGCGTGGGCGGCCGCCCTCTCGCGTGAGAGCGTCAACCCGCGTCCGCGCGAATTTACCCGCCTGCATCACGAGACGGCGCCTTACGTCGTGGGCAGCGTCAGTTACTCGGAGGGCGTGCACGACGACGTGAACAAGGCCGTGTGGGCGCGGCTGGACTGGTCGCCCGACGCCGACCCGCGCGACACGCTGCTGGACTATGCACGCTGCTTCTTCCCCGGCACGGACGCACAGCGGATCGCCGACGCGATCTTCGGTCTGGAGGACGATTGGGACGAAGACCCGCTGACCAATCCCGCGGTGGAAAATACATACCGCGCCTTTTGCAGTCTACGCGACGAATATCCCTTCCTGATGGAAAACTGGCGCTTTGTGCTGCTCTATTTCCGCGCGGTGTGCGACATGGCGATTGCCCTGCGCCGCCGTGAAGAAACCGCCTTGTGCGACGAGGCAAGGCGACTGCTGGCGGCGGGCGACGCGGACGGTGCTCTTCGCGTGACGGAAACGCCGCTGTCCGAAACGTACGGCGCGCTGCGGCGCGAAATCGATGCGCTCGGAAAAACATTGTTCGATCTCATCGGCATTCAACTCGACGTGGAACACTACCACGCGATGAATCGCGAGCGCGGCGCGGTACTTGACACCATCGACAACCCCGTCACCGACCTGCCGTACCTGCGCCGTCAGGCGCAAAAAGCGGCCGCCCTGTCCGACGCGGAACGTCAACCTTTCATCGCGGCGGTACTCGAACGCTGCGCCGAAAAACCGGGCGAGGTCTATTGGTCCTACGCCCTGCACGGGCTGGACGCACTGGGCGAAAAGCAGGTGGGCGAATATTACAGCGACGTGCTGGCCGACCGCGCCGAAATGAAGAACGACGCCCTGCCGGTCTGTCTTGCCAAGGCCTTTGACCACTACACCTTCCGCGCGGCGTTCGGGGGGCTGATCGACGGCAGGGACTATGAACTGCAGATCACCTACCGCGGCGCGCCGAACGAACGGGCCGACCGTCTGCGCGTGACCGCCGGCGACAGCGTGCTGTACGAGGGTCCCGCCTACGGCGGGCGGCGCGACACAGCGTATGAAAACGCCCTGCTCACCCCGCGTTTCTGCCGCGTGGTGTACGACGTGCCCGCGGCAAGCGTAACGGACGGTACACTCGCCCTTCTGCTTGAGGAACCGACCGTCGGCATAGAGGTCTGTGAACTGCGTTTGAAGCCGAAAATGTAACCGATTTGTAATATATTTAGTGAAAAAGATTGCATTGTACCACAAGATGTGGTATGATATGGTAGTTATAGTTTGATTCCTTCATTACAATTTCGTTCACGGAGGTACGTATGAAACGAATCATCTGCGAAAGTTGTAAAAATGCTTTTCTGGAAAAGAAGGGCGATTTGCTCGTCTGCCCCGGCTGCGGCGCGGAGTTCCCCGCCGCGCAGGAGAACACCCTGCTGGGCGTTCAGTATTACCGCGAGGGCGACGTTGCAAAGGCCGCCGATTTCTTCATGAAGGGCATTGTTGCCGACGGCAGCGACTACCGCGCGCTGTTTTACAAGGCGCTGTGCGACGCAAAAACCGAAGAAGGCTCGCTCGGCGATACCTACGACAAACTGCTGAACGCGTTTGCCGACGTGCCCGACGGCGAACTCGCCGCCTTTCTGACCCTTGCGGACGACGAGTGCCGCGCGCTTGAGACCGCCGCCGCCGAGGGCCACGTCCGCGCGTTTGAAGATGCCGACGCCGACGGCGTAAAAGCCGGGGTCGAGGCCATTCTCGCCCTGCAGGCGGGCGCCGACGGGTTCCGCAAATCGCTGACCGAACACGTGGGCGGCCGCGACGTGCCGCTGACGGTGAACTTCCCCGCATCGTACCTGGTCTCCCCGGCGCTGGCGCAGGAAGTGGCCGACACCAAGTTCGGCAAGATCAAGAGCAGCATTGAGGATCACACCGTGTTTACGGGCATCCTTGCCAACGACATCAAAAATCTTGAGATCTATTACCGCTGCGTGGTCATGTTCTTTGAAAAGAGCAAAGACAAGTACGACTTCCTGATGCAGAACGCCGAGAATTTCGTCACGCTCGACACTCTGCTGGCGGACGGCGGTTATTCGACCCTGACGGGCACCTCCGCCACTTCGGAAAAACTGAAAAAAGCCGCCTACGGCTTCTTTGAAGAGAGTCTGCGCGAGCACGACGAGGACAAAGGTCCCGCCGTGGTCGTCGCCCCGCCGGAAGAACCGGAAGAACCGGAAGAAGACGATGAGGAAGAGGAAGAGGAAGAGGAAGAAGACGACGAGGACGAAGAACCCGATGAAGAAGAGGCGGTGACCGAAGATGAAGATACTGCTGACGCTGCTGAAACTGTGGCTGCGGTGGAAGCAGGCGAAATTTCTGCTGAATCTGATGCAGGGACTGACGACGCGGGGGAAACAGAACCCGAAGAAAGCGGCGAAGAAGCCGCATCCGGCCAAAGCGCCGAAAGCGGTGAAGAGCCGGCCGGAGAAAGCGCAGACCAAGACGCCGTCGAAACAGCAGTCGAAGGTGCGCAAAGCGAAAGCGACGGTGGCGAAAGCGAAGAAACTGCGCCGCCGGACGAAACAGTTGAAGACGGCGAAGAACAAGATGCAGGCGACGACGCACAAGGCGGAGTCGACGGCGGCGAAAGCGCGGTCGACGGCGGCGAAGGTGGAGAAAGCAGCCAGGAAACTGCAGCCGACGGCGTAAGCGAAGACGCGCCCGAAGAGCCGACCACCATGCGCAAGCCCAAGCAGAAAAAGAAAGCGCCGAAGGTCATTTTGCTGCTTCTTCTGCTGGTACTGCTGGCCATCGTCGGTTGGAAATACGGCCCGATGCTGGTCGGTCAGATCCGCTACAACAGCGCCGCCAAACTGATGGAGGAGCAAAAGTACACCGAAGCGCAGGCCGCGTTCGCGGCACTCGGCGATTTCAGCGACAGCGCCCAAAAAGCCAAAGAGTGCGAAGAAAAGCAGAACGCCGACACCTATGAAAAGGCCGCCGCGCTGGAAAAAGAAGAAAAATTCGACGAGGCGCGCGCCCTCTACGCCGCTCTCGGCGAATACAGCGACAGCGCCACCCGCGTGCAGGCCTGCGATTACGGCAAGGCGAAAGCCCTCTTGAAACAGCAGAAGTTTGACGAGGCCGCCGACCTGTTCAAAACCAGCGCCTACGGCGATTGGGAGAATATGGTCAAAGAGTGCGCCTATCAGCAGGCGCTGGCGCTTGCCGAGCAGAAGAAATACGACGAGGCCGTCGCCGCTCTGACCGAACTGGGCAAATACAGCGACGCCGCCGAGCAGCTCAAGGCCGTGAAATTCGCCTACGTCAAAGAGCACCTGGACAAAAAGGACAAAAAGACGGTGCAGTACCTGACCGAACTTGCCAAGGCCAAGTACCAGAACGCCGCCGACCTGCGCGACGAGCTGCTGGGCAGCCCGATCGTTATGGCGGTCAACACCGACGAGGGCGATTACAGCACCAACGAGACGAACTTCAGTTCCGATTCCTCCGTCTACTGCCACGCCACGGTCAACGACGAGGCATACTGGGGCAAGACGCTGACGCTGGAATTCGTGACCGCCTACGGCTTCACCAGCCCGATAGCGACCGTGCAGACGGTTTCCGAAAGCAACAAAACGCTGGTCATCCGCTACCCGGCCACCAACCTGTCGAACTACACCGTGACCTTTAACCTGCTGGACGAAGACGGCACCACCATCGCGACCGCGACCGCCAACTTCTGAAACGACTGAAAAGAAAAAAAGACCTGTCGCCTGACAGGTCTTTTTTTGTGCGGCGTTATTCCGTCGTGTCGCTCTCGGTGGTATCCGGGATGGTGCCGTTTTCCACCTTCGGCGCCATTTCGGAAACCTTTTCGGAGAGGTCCGTCACGGCCTCGCTGACCTTTTCGCTGACGGTGTCAGCCGCCCGGCTGACGTTTTCGCTGACGGTGTTGCCGTCCTTGCGGCCGCAGCCCGCAAGCACCAGCACCAGCGTTGCCGTAACCGCTGCCAGCAGCAGCGCGGCGATCACTTTCTTCATCTTCTCACGACCTTTCTTGTGGGTAGTATTACCGCCTTTTGGGCGTTTATTCCGCTATTTTGTCAGCACACCCCCGTCGGTGTGCAGCATAATCAGCACCTCGCGCTCCGCGCCCGTCCGGGGGTCGAGATAGACAAGCAGTTCCGTGCCGTCGTCGGCAAAACAGTGGTATTCGTACACGTAGTATTCGGTTTCAAAGTCGCTGGGAATAAAGGCCTCGCGCACCTCCTCCACCCGCAGGTCGTCGCGCAGAAGGTCGACGCCGCCGGCGCGGCTCAGGGCAACGTCCGTCGGTACGGCGCGCTTGCGGTGGTTCATCAGATAGCCCGTGGCATCAAACCCCACCACGCCGCCGTCGTCCAGAGCGACGCTGACCTTGATCAGGTCGGTGTAGCAGATCGCCTCCCCCTGCAGGGTGGCGAAATTCACCGTGCAGACGCCGTCGTTCACGGCGTAGTAACTGCTTTTGATCTGCCGGTAGCCGTGTTTTTCCAAAAACGCGGCCGCCCGTTTGACCGCATCCTCGGGCGCGAGTTTGCTTTCGCCCACCGCCCGCGAGGACAGCAGGTACGACACGACGCCGCCTTTCACGGTCACGCTCACGGTAACGGTCGGGCTGTAAAACGTGTACAGGTCGATATTGCTGCGCACCTCGCCCAGCAACTGCAGATCGCTTTCGCGGCACGCAGCAAACGCCGCGGCGGTCTTTCGTGCCTCGCTTTCGGTCACGGCGGCGAGGTCCTTCAGCAGTTCCGATTTCTTGGTGCCCACGTTGTCGGAAAACGGGCCGTCGTACAGCAGCGTCGGCCCTTTCACGGTCTGGCTGACGTCGGTCAGTTCCGTCGCCAGCACCAGTTTTTGGGCATCCGCCTCCTGCAAGAGGGTGGATTTGACCTCGTCGAACCCGAGCAAGCCCTCCTCTTCTTCCTCCAGCAAATAGCGGATCTCGCCGCTGAGTTTGCCCGCCGTATCGCCCAGACGGCGCACGGTGTCGCGGTCCTCCTGCCGCCATTCGCCGCCCGCGGACAGGCGCTTGCTCAGCGCCACGCCGTACTCGCCCGTCTGGGCCAAAAACTTATACAGACCGGCCGTTTCATCGGCGCTGCCCGTCAGCGCCGACAGTGCGGTCTTGGCGGCGGTGCTTGCGCGGCGGATCTCGGCGGTGAGGTCGTTCATCATCGCGGCGGTGGAAACGTAGCGGCACTTTTGCAGATCGAGCGCGATCTCGTCCAGATACGCGCCGAGTTCGGTCAGCGAACGCTCGTTATCGGCGCGCAGGCGGCAACGGGCGCGCTTGAGTGCGACGGCGTTGACGGCGCCCCACGCCGTCAGCGTCAGAATGACCGCCGTCAAAAACGAAATCAGGCGCACCGTGCTCCGTTTTATCCGTTGCATAACTGTCCCTCGCTTTGCAGATTTTGTCCCTTTCAGTATCCGCAGACGTTCACAGATTATTCACCGAAAAACTCTTAAAAATTCAAGGGAAAACTATTTACAACCGACTCAATAATATTGTATAATCTATCCGTAGTATTGTAAGCGGAGGCGTTCGGTTTGACGGCGTATTTTGACAACAGCGCGACCACGAAACCCTGTGACGAAGCCCTTGCGGCGGCACGGTTCGCGGCCGAGGAGTGCTGGGGCAATCCCTCGTCGCTCCACTCCCGCGGCATAGAGGCCGCGGCGCTGCTCAAAAAAGCGCGCCGGCAAGTGGCGGCCTTGATTGGCTGCCCCGACGACCGTTTCTTTTTCACCTCCTCAGGCACGACCGCCAACAACACCGCGATCTTCGGCGTGTGCGAACGGCTCAAAAAGCGCGGGCGCCGCATTGTGACGACCGCGATCGAGCACCCGAGCGTGCTGGAACCGATGAAGCGCCTGCAGGCGCAGGGCTTCGACGTCGTGTTCCTTTCCCCCGGCAAAGACGGCGCTGTATCCGTCGAGGCCTTCCGCGAAGCGATCACGCCCGACACGATCCTTGTTTCGTGCATGGCGGTCAACAACGAGGTCGGCTCCGTGATGCCCGTTGCGGCTGTCCGCGACGCCATCCGCGACGCGGGCGCCCCCGCCGTACTGCACGCCGACTGTGTGCAGGCGCTGGGCAAGATCGACGTTTCGCCGCGGGCGCTGGGGGCGGACATCATCACCGTCAGCGGCCATAAGATCCATGCTCTCAAAGGCGTGGGCGGTCTGTACCTGGCAAGCGACAACCTGCTGCATCCCTACGTGCTGGGGGGCGGGCAGGAAAAGGGCGTGTATTCCGGCACCGAACCGACGCCCGCCATCGCCTCGTTCGGCGCCGCGGCCGAGGCCGCGCGCGACCTTTCCGGCAACGCCGCAAAGGTCGCCGCCATGAAAGCCCGTTTTTTGGACGCCGTGCGCGAATTGCCGTGCGTGCGCGTCAACTCTGCGGACAGCGCCCTCCCCTATATCGTCAACCTGTCGGTACTCGGTCTGCCGAGCCAGCCGCTCGTCAACGCGTTGAGCGAGCGCGGCGTGTGCGTTTCGGCGGGTTCCGCCTGCAAGGCGGGGCGCCGCAGCCACGTGCTGACGGCCATGGATCTGCCGCCTGCGATCATCGACAGCGCCGTGCGCGTCAGTTTTTCGCGCCTGAACACCGGCGCCGAGGTCGACGCGCTGATTGCGGCCTTTTGCGAGGTCGCCGCGAAATACGGCAAAAAATAACGAAGGAACCGGTATGAAAGAAATCATCCTGCTGAAAGACGGCGAACTGGCCCTGAAAGGGCTGAACCGCAACAGTTTTGAAGATATCCTGCTCAAAAACATCAAGTACCGCCTGCGCGCCTGCGGCAAATTCCGCATGGTGCGCGGCCAGTCCACGGTAACGCTGATACCCGACGAGGGGGCGGACGTTACCGCCGCCTGCGACGAACTGTCGCGCGTGTTCGGCATTGCGGCCTACTCCCGCTGTGCCGTCGCGCCGAAAGACCTGGGCGCGATTTTGGAACTTGCGCCCGTCTATTTGGCCGAAACCCTGCGCCGCGCCAAAACCTTTAAGGTGGAAGCCAAGCGCTCCGACAAGCGTTTCCCCTACACCTCGCCGCAGATCTCGGCGGAGGTGGGCGGCAAACTGCTGCAGAGTTTTCCGCACTTGCGCGTGGACGTACACGACCCCGACGTCACCGTGACGGTAGAGATCCGTGAGGACGCCTATATCCACGGCAACCAGTGCAAGGGCGCCGGCGGGATGCCGGTCGGCTCGTCCGGCAAGGCGATGCTGCTCATCTCGGGCGGCATCGACAGTCCCGTCGCCGGCTATATGATGGCAAAACGCGGGCTGGAACTGCACGCCGTACACTTCGCCTCGCCCCCCTACACCTCGCTTTTGGCGGAGGAAAAGGTACACGACCTGCTGACGAAGGTCGCGCGTTACAGCGGCCGCATTCGCCTGCACACCGTTCCCTTTACCGAGATCCAGGAGGCCATTCGCGACACCTGCCCCGAGGATTACGCCACCGTGGTGATGCGCCGCTTTATGATGCGCGTCGCAAGCCGCCTCGCCGCGCAGAACGACTGCCACGCCCTGATCACGGGCGAGAGCGTCGCGCAGGTCGCCAGCCAGACCATGTGGGCCATCGGCTGTACGGACGCCGTGGCGGAGCTCCCCGTCTTTCGGCCCTGCGTCGGACTTGACAAGGAAGAGATCATCACCGTCGCGCGCAAGATCGAAACGTTTGATATTTCGGTGCGGCCGTTTGAAGATTGCTGTACCGTATTCACGCCCAAACATCCGCGCACGCGCCCCCATCTGGACGAGATGCCCGCCGCCGAAAACGGGTTGGATATCGACGCACTGTGCGAGCGCGCCGTGGCCGGCGTCAAACTGCTGACGATTTCCGCGGGAGGCGTGAACGATGACTGAACAAAAACTGACGGCCCTTGCGCAGCGGGATTTTGAAGCGCTGCAGCAGGCGCACAAGACCCTCGCCGTGGCGGAAAGCTGCACCGGCGGCTGGCTGAGCAAGGTCATCACCGAGATCAGCGGCGTGTCCGCCGTGTATTTGGGCGGCGTGTGCACCTACGCAAACTCCGCCAAAGAGCGCCTTTTGGGCGTACGCCCCGAGACGCTTGCGGCCCACGGCGCCGTCAGTGAACAGACGGCGCGCGAAATGGCCGAAGGCGTGCGTAAGGCGTTCGGCGCCGACGTCGGCGTCGGCATTACCGGCATCGCCGGCCCTGCGTCGGACGGCACCGACAAGCCCGTCGGTCTGATCTACGTCGCCGCCGCAAACGGCGCGACCACCGTCGTGCGCGAACTGCGAAACGAGTTTCGCATCGACGTACGCGAACAAAACCGCTATTCCGCCGTGAAAACGGCGCTGGAACTGATTGGGGAAGTACTATGAAGAAAAACCGGCAACGACCGGAGCCGGTATCGCCCTACCGCTACTTCTCGTCGTCGGAGGAGGAGGTCATCCGCCCCGACAGCGAGCAGAAAGCCGCCATCGAGCACCGTTTCAAGATGGCGCGGCTCAAGAAAAACCTGCTGACGGCAGTGTATTTTCTTTCGGCGTTCGCGATCCTGCTCTCCGGCACCATTCTGGCCAAGCGCGGCATTGAGAAGTACCTCGTTCTGGGCGCGGAGCGCGAGCAAAACGAGAACCGCCGCCTGCCGGAAAAGATCCTCAAGATGGACGACGAGGCCGAAAAATGGGCCTACATTTTTGAACAGCACCCCGAATTGCGCAACTTCCCATTCCCTGCCGGTACGCTGGCCGATTACGCGCTCTATTACGCCGAAAACCAAAGCACCGTCGGGTATATTAAACTGGAGGGAACGCCCATCGACTATCCCGTCGTGCAGGCCGATAACGACAAGTATTATCTCAACCACGACTTTTACGGCAACACGACCAGTTACGGCTCCGTCTTCGCTTCGTACGTCGACGATTTTACACCGCTTGACCGCAACACCCTGCTGTACGGTCACAATATGAGCGACGGCACGCGCTTCGCGGCGCTGCTGCTGTACCGCAACCTGGAATACTTCAAAAAGAACCCCGTGATCGAATTTGACACCCTGCGGGAAAAGCACCTGTGGAAAATCGCTTCGGTCATGATCGTAGAAGGCGACGCCGCCACCAACTACGGGTACTTTTTCGATTTCACCTTTGACAACTGCAGCGACGAATGCTTCAAGGAGTATATCGAGGAACTCAAAAAGCGTTCGCTCTATATCACAGGCGTGGATATTCAGCCCACCGACAAGCTGCTGACACTGTGCACCTGCACGTATGAATTCAACAACGCGCGGCTGGTCGTGGTGGCGCGGATGCTGCGCGACGGCGAAAGCCCCGAGATCGATCAGAAACTGGCCTGTTACAGCGCCGAGGTCAAGTACCCCGACTGCTATTACGAGGACCCGCGGAAAAATCCCTTCCGCGACGATAAGAAGTGGTACCTGTACTAACTCGTTTGAACACTATTGAGAGGTGTATAAATTGGTCATCAAAGCATTCTCTTTTGAACGCAACAGTCTGAAAAACGCGGACGTCAAACGTGCCGTGACGGACGTGCTCAGCGAAAGCGGCGTCTATTTCGAGAGTTTCGGCGACCCGAACAGTCTGTTCACCGCCATCTCCGCCTCGCTTGACGCCGCCGACGCGCTGCTGATCGGCGTAGACGTTTCGATGTACCTGAAATTCAAGCCCGTGCTGATTCAGGCCTTTCACTTTACGCCCGCGTACAGTGAAAAAATCGACGCCGCCATCGGCAGCGCCGTCACCGACGAGCAGGTGCGCAAGGTGCATTCGCTCGTCCCGAACGAGAGTTGCGAACTGGTTTCCGCCGACGGCCTGTACAGCGGGTTTTACATCCGCTCGGGTGAACAGACCATCGTCTGTTTCCCGCTGAACGCCGACGTGGTGCCCGCCGTGCTGCAGCAGAGCGATCTGCCCTTCGTCCGCGGCGCCGGCAAGTCCGGCGAGCCCGCCCGCAGTGAGGCGCCCGCCGAGGTGGTCGCGCTGGTGACGAACCTGGTCAAAAACGACCTGCGGCTGGCCGTACCGACGACCCCCGCCGCCAAACTGCTGCGCAGCGAGATACAGGCCTGCGACAATTACGAAAGCCACGTCTATTTCACGCCCTTCGTCAACGACGACGGCGCGAACGACGGCAAGCAGTATACCGCCCAACTCGCCAAGGGCGCCATGGAACTGCGCGGGACCGAACTCGGCGCCGCCATCTCCAACATCTACCGCGAGAAAAAGGGCGACGAGGTCAAGAGTTATTACACCTTCATCAGCGTCGCCGTGGCTGAAAAGGTCGTCATCAAAAAACTGTTCGCCGACGCGGATGAAAACGTTGAAAACCTGCTGACCGAGGCCACAGCCGAACTCTGCGCCATGATCGATAAGTACGCGGGCGAGATTGTCTCCAAGCGCGGCATGACCGACGAGGAACGCGAAAAGTACGAGATCGCGCAAATGGAAGCCGAAATCAAAGACAGCGGCAAACGCCCCGTATCGGGCATCAGCAAACGCGCCACCATCATCGCTATGATCATTATTCTGCTGGCGCTGATCCTTTGTGTGATCGTCGGATTTGCGCTCAGGGGCACCTTCATTTCCAAAGACACCAAGCAGACCGAATCGTACCTCAACGCGGCAAACTCAGAGTCGGCGACCTTTTCCCCGACGTTGCCGGGACAGTCGATCCAAAATACCGTCAGCAACCCGGCCAGTCTGTCGGATCTTGTGACGGAACTGAACTCCGACATATTCACGCCCAGCACCTCCACAACGGTGGCCATCGTGACGGGTTCGCCCGCCACCGTCTCGCCCGACGCACTTGAGGATTTCCGCGTCAACGGCGGCGGCAGCGGCGGCAGCAGCAGCGGAAACGGCTCCGGCCCGGTCACCCCGGCGACCGCAGCGCCGACCGAAGCGCCCACGGCGGCGCCGACGGAACCGCCCACCACAGCGGCGCCCGCGGGCGTGACCGATTCCGGCGGCAACACGATCGAGACCGTCGCGCAATTCTGATTCGTTTTATGAAATTGTTCTTGATAGAAACTATGGAAATGGGGTAACGTAATGGCAACACTCGTAACCGGCGGCACCGGCTATATCGGCTCCCACACCGTTGTAGAACTGCTCGGCGCCGGCAAGGACGTCGTGATCCTTGACAACTTTTACAATTCTTCTCCCAAGGTACTGCCGCGCATCGCGGAACTTGCGGGACGCGCGCCCGCCTTTGAGGAGTGCGACATCCGCGACCGCGCGGGTCTGGACCGCATCTTCGAAACATACAAGATCGACAGCGTCATCCACTTTGCCGGGCTCAAGGCCGTAGGCGAATCGTGCGAAAAACCGCTGCTGTATTACGAAAACAACATCGGCGGTACGGTCACGCTGTGCGAGGCCATGGCGGCGCACGGGTGCAAAAACATCGTGTTCAGTTCGTCGGCAACGGTATACGGTTCGGGGAACGTGTCGCCCCTGCGCGAAGATATGCCCGTCGGCGGCACGACGAACCCCTACGGCACCACCAAGTATTACATCGAGCATATTTTGGAGGACACGGCGGCCGCCGACAAGGATTGGCACGTGTGCCTGCTGCGGTATTTCAACCCCATCGGCGCCCACAAGAGCGGCCGCATCGGCGAAATGCCGAACGGCATTCCCAACAATCTGCTCCCCTACATCACACAGGTCGCCGCAGGGAAACTTGACCACCTCAACATTTACGGCAACGACTACAACACCCCCGACGGCACGGGCGTGCGCGATTATATCCACGTCGTCGATCTCGCGCTGGGTCACCTGAAAGCCATGGACTACACCGCCGATCACGCGGGCGTTTCCATCTTCAATCTCGGCACAGGCAAGGGGTACAGCGTGCTGGAAATCGTCGCCGCCTTTGAAAAGGCGTCCGGCGTCAAGATCCCCTATGAATTTGCCCCGCGCCGCCCCGGCGATCTGGACAGCGTGTATTCCGACCCGAGCAAGGCGGAACGCGTACTGGGCTGGAAGGCGGAACGCGGCATTGACGAAATGTGCGCCGACAGTTACCGCTGGCAGCACCAAAACCCCAACGGTTACGAGGACTGATCGATTTGCAATTTGTTCCCTATCATTCCCGGGACGGACGGCATAAGTCCGTTTTCGGCGCAATAGCCGCAGGCACGCCCTTGCGGCTTTGCGTTTGTATCCCGGCGAATTATGATTGCTCCGGCGTGACGCTGATCCTGCACGAGGACGGGAAGGAGGCCACCTTCACCTCCTTCGCCCCCTGCGGTGAGCTTTACGGCGCAGACGCCTGGGAAGCGACCCTGACGATCCCGTCGCCGGGGCTTTATTTCTACCATTTTTCTTACAACACCCCGTTCGGCGAGGGCAGTATTTATCTGCAAGGCGCGGGCTGCGGCGTGTTTTCGCCGAGCGGCGCCGAGTGGCAGCTGACAGTCTACGACGCCGCGCTCACGACACCGGAATGGCCCAAGGGCGGTATTTTGTACCAGGTCTTTCCCGACCGTTTTTGCAAAGGGGCGGGCGACGTGCAAAACGTGCCCGCGGACCGGATCATGCACCGTTCGACCGACGAAGAACCAGAGTGGCGGCCCGACGGTGAAGGGAAGATCCGCAACAACGACTATTACGGCGGCAACCTTGCGGGTGTGACCGAAAAACTGGACTACCTCACCTCGCTCGGCGTGACGATGCTTTATCTCAACCCGATCTTTGAGGCCCACGAGAGCCACCGCTACAACACCGCCGATTACACCAAAATCGACCCGTTGCTGGGGAGTGAGGCCGATTTCAAAACCCTCTGCGCCGAGGCGAAAAAGCGCGGGATACGCGTTATTCTGGACGGCGTGTTCAGCCACACGGGCGCCGACAGCGTGTACTTCAACCGCGAAAAGCGTTACGGCGACGGCGGCGCTTTTAACGACGAAAACAGCCCCTACCGCCCCTGGTACACCTTCACGCCCGACGGCAAATACAAGGCCTGGTGGGGTATCGACACCCTACCCGAGGTCAACGAGGATGACCCCTCGTATATCGACTTCATCTGCGGCGAAGACGGCATCGCCGCCAAATGGCTGCGCGCCGGGGCGAGCGGCTGGCGGCTGGACGTCGCCGACGAACTGCCCGACGGGTTTTTGGACGCCCTCTGCGCCCGCGTCAAGGCCGAGAGTCCCGACTACCTGGTACTGGGCGAGGTTTGGGAGGACGCCAGCAACAAAATCAGCCACGGCGGACGCCGCCGCTACCTGCTGGGCAAGCAGTTGGACAGCGT
>CADBON010000148.1 GCA_902796315.1 Oscillospiraceae bacterium
ATGTACCTTTTTCTGGGCGACCTTTGTGAGCCGGGCAATACCAACCCCGTTCTCCCCGTCGATGAGGTGAACGACGTCGCATTCTTGTGGTACAGTACCGGGGAAGGGAAGGAGTACCAGCCCGACGAGTACGGCTATATGCGCTATTGCGATCAGAAGTACAACAACTCGTTCAGTTTCCAGTATATCGACGTCCCCGACGACGAACGGTTCTGCCTGCTGACGAACGTCGAGGCGGTCTCTTACGACAACGGCTTTGAATCCAACTATTACGACGTGCAGCTGCCTTTCGACGCCGTGACCGTTGAGAACGGCAAGGTGCTGTACTGGATTGCCGAGGTCATGGAAGACAACACCGTGACCTTCCGGCCGTTCGATCATGCGTAAAGCCCGCGCGACCGCTCTCTGCGGCGTTACGGCGGCGCTGTCATTCGTGTTGCTGTTGGGCACGACGGCGTTCCCGGTGCTTCTCTACGTGCTGCCGATCGTCACGGGTTTTTTCGTGCAGGTCGTCAGCGACACGGCGGGGAAGGGGAGCGCCGTTTCCGTTTATGCGGTCACGTCGCTGTTATCTCTTTTATTTCTGACTGAAAAAGAGGCCGCACTCGCGTACGCGCTGCTTTTCGGCTATTATCCGCTCTTGCGCGATTTACTTCACCGCCTCCCGCGGTTTGTGCGCGGTCTGTTGAAATTGTTGTTGTTCAACGCCGCCGCCGTTGCGACCGAACTGCTGGCCGCCTTTGTGTTCGGCGTTCCGTGGGAAAACGATTACGGCCGTTACACCGCGCTGATCCTTCTCGCCCTCGGCAACGCCGTTTTTTGGGCGTATGATTATGTGCTCGGGCGGTACCGTCCGTTGTCGCGGCGTTTCTCAAGAATACTTGCTAAGCGGTTTCGCTTGCCATAAATAGTGAATTTTCATTCACATTTTCCGAAATAGTATTGACAATTGCGCCGCCGGATTTTATAATAATTTTGTTAAAATTGACAGAAACGGCTCAGGCCGCCTGTCGGAAGATTTGGGGGAAAGATTATGCAAAAAAAGACCGTGTTCCTGACCGGGGCGTCCGGTAATATGGGCTGGCAGGGTTTCAAGGAACTGTATGCCCGTAAAAACGAGTTCAACATCGTTCTTCTGCTCCGCGGCAGCGAGAAGAACAAAGCCAAGTTCAAGGATTTTGAAAACGACAGCGCCGTCAAGATCGTCTGGGGCGACCTGGGCAATTACGACGACGTGCTTTCGTGCGTGACCGGCGCCGATTTCGTTCTGCACGTCGGCGGCATGGTTTCGCCCGCGGCCGACTACTATCCCAAAAAGACCATCAAGACCAACACGACCGCCATGCGCAACATCATTGACGCCGTCAAGGCCCAGCCGAACCCGGACGATATCCATATCGTCTATATCGGCACCGTTGCCGAGACCGGCGACCGCAACCCGCCCATTCACTGGGCCCGCTGCGGCGACCCCATCAAGATCTCGATTTACGACCATTACGCCTGCAGTAAGGCATACGCCGAAAAGATCCTGGCCGAAAGCGGCCTGAAGCATTGGGTCTCGCTCCGTCAGAGCGGCATCCTCTATCCCGCTATTCTGAAGAATATGGATCCCATTATGTTCCACGTGCCGATCAACGGCGTGCTGGAGTGGGCCACCGTTGAAGACAGCGGCCGTCTGCTTGCCAATGTCTGCGGCGACAGCGTTCCCGAGAGTTTTTGGCGCAAGTTTTATAACATCGGTTCCGGTAAAGAGTACCGCATCACCAACTTCGAGTTTGAAGAGCTGCTGCTCGGCGCTCTGGGTCTGCCGTCCCCGAAAAAACTGTTCGACGCCGACTGGTTCATTCTGCGCAACTTCCACGGCCAGTGGTACGCCGACTCCGACGACCTTGACAGGATCCTGCACTTCCGTGCAAACATCCCGGTCAAAGAGTATTTCAAGAACATGTCCAAGCAGGTACCGGCCTATTACCGCGCCGCGCGCCTGATCCCCGGCCCGGCCAAGAACGCCGTCGGCGTCCTTGCCAAGCCCTTTATGAAGAAGATCGCCGAGACCGAGGTTTTCGGTACTCTCAACTGGAAAAAGAATATGCATCCCGACCGCATTTCCGCCTATTACGGCACCATTGAGAACTGGAACGGCATCGGCGATTGGAGCACCTTCAAGGTAGAGCGCCCGACCGAGGAAGTTACCCTGCTTGACCACGGCTATGACGAGAGCAAGGGCGTTGAGAATCTCGATATCGACGACCTGCGCAAAGCGGCCGAGTTCCGCGGCGGCGAGTTCCTGGAAGAAAGCTATACCCCCGGCGACATCTACACGCTGAAGAAATGGAAATGCTGCCTCGGCCACGAGTTTGAGATGAGCGTCAACCTTGCGCTTCGCGGCGGCCATTGGTGCCCCGAGTGCACGCCGCTTTCGTACATTCCCGATGACATCGACAGCGACAAAGAAGTCAAGTGGAACTACGACGAGATCGCCAAGAAGAATCCCTTCTTCAACCAGGTTTGGGCTCCGCTTCACGACGCCGACGAGCATAACGTTTACGGCCGTGACATCTTTGAGGAGTTCGGCGAGAACAAATAATAAGAGGAGGAGTTTCAGATGAAAGTATTTATGATCGGCGGTACCGGCCTTCTCGGCTCTGCCGCGGCCCGCATCTTTATCGATCGCGGTCATGAAGTCACCAGCGTTGCGCTTCCTCCGCTCCCGCAGGGGGCACCCATTCCCGAGGAGATGCACCTCGAGTTCTGCAATATCTACGAAAAGACCGACGATGAGATCCGCGACCTTCTGCGCGGCAACGATTGCTTCGTTTTCGCCGCCGGCATCGACGAGCGTGTCGAGTTCCCGGCGCCCGTGTACGACGCGTATGAGAAGTTCAACATCGCCCCGTTGCGCCGCATTCTGCCGCTTTGCAAAGAGGTCGGCGTGAAAAAGGCGGTTATTCTCGGCTCCTATTTCTCGTACCTTGCCAAGCTGAAACCCGAGATGAAGCTCACCGAGAAGCACCCCTATATCCGCAGCCGCATCGAGCAGGAAAACGTTGCGTTCTCCTTTGCGGATGAAAACTTTGACGTTTCCGTTCTGGAGCTGCCCTACATCTTCGGCACCCAGCCCGGCCGCAAGCCCGTGTGGGTCATTCTGATCGATCAGCTCAAGCGGATGGACAACCTGCCCTGCACCATGTATCCGGGCGGCGGTACGGCTATGCTGACCGTCCGTCAGGTCGCCGAGGTCATCGTCGGCGCGGCTGAAAAGTCCAAGGGCGCCAAAGCGTGGCCCATCGGTATGTATAACCTCACGTGGAAAGAATTCCTGAAGATCGTTTACGACGCGCGCGGTATGGGCGCCAACCGCAAGATCATCAGCGTTCCCGCGTGGATGATGAAGATGGGTCTTGGCGGCGTTATTAAAGATTATGAAGCCCGCGGCATCGAGAGCGGTATCGACCCGATGGGTCTGCCGGATATTATGAACTTCAATCTCTTTATTCCCGACCGTTACGCCAAGGAACTGGGCGCGACCGACGACGATATCAAGGCCGCTATCTTTGATTCCATCAAGGTCAGCGTCGCCGCTGCCGAAGGCAAGGTCGACCTGCTGGAAATGAAGGCAAAATAAACGTACACCCATTAGGACACGTCCTGCGCTTACGCAGGGCGTTTCCTTGAGAGTTTACAGAAAGAGTGACGAACTATGAGTGAAAAGCTCAGCCTGGTGACCGGCGCTACCGGTCATATCGGGTACGCTTTGTTAAAGGAACTCGTCGACAGCGGCGAAAAGGTGCGCATCCTCATCCGCAAAGACGTTCCGCAGTTTGATGGGATCGAATGCGAAAAGGTCTACGGCGACGTGACGGACCCGGAGGCGCTTGAAAAAGCGTTTGAGGGCGTCGACGTTGTCTATCACCTTGCCGGAATTATCGACATCAACGCTTCGCAGGAAGATAAGATTTGGGCGGTCAACGTCGGCGGCACCAAAAACGTGGTCGCCGCGTGTGAAAAGTGCGGCGTGCGCCGGCTGGTATACGCCTCGTCCGTCGATGCGTTCCAACCGCTGCCCGACAATCAGGTCATGCGCGAAGTGGATCACTTTGACCCGGATATTCTGGACGGTACCTATGCCAAGACCAAAGCGACCGCGACGCAGTTTGTGCTGGATGAAGTTCACGCCGGCAAGATCGACGCCGTGATCACCCATCCCGGCGCCTGCATCGGCCCGTATGATTTCAAGGTTTCGAACGTGGGCGAAATGGTGCGGATGTTTGTCAACGGCGTTTTCCCGGTCACGCTGAAGTTCGGCGCGTATAACTTCGTCGATATCCGCGACGTTGCCTATGGTATGCACATGGCGGCCGAAAAAGGGCGCACGGGCGAGTGCTACATCCTCTGCGGTGAACAGATCAGCGTTGCCGATTTTATCGCCGTTACCGCCAAGGCCTGCGGCAAAAAACCGCCGAAGATCCCGCTCACTTACGGGTTTGCCAACGCCGTGGCGCCGCTTGCGGAGAAATATTATAAGATGAGCAAAAAGACGCCCCTCTTTACGCGCTACTCCATCCGCAAGTTGATTTCCAACTGCAATTTTTCCATCGAGAAGGCCGAAACCGAACTCGGCTATCATCCGATGTCGGTCGACAAATCCGTTCGCGATATGGTGCAGTGGATCCGCGAAAACGAACCGAAAAAGTAAAGACAACCTATATCAAGGAATAGAACGACTCTTCGGAGTCGTTCTTTTTGCTTCTTCTCTCTCATATACTGCAACGAGAAGAGGAGGTATCCTATGGATGATTACAGCAGCCGCGCTGTCGAACTCGGGCGCTATATCAGCGAGAATCACGCCACGGTGCGCTCCGCGGCGAAACGGTTCGGTATTTCAAAATCCACGGTGCACAGCGACGTGACGTCACGATTGCGCCTTGCCGATCCCGTTCTGTACGGCGAGGTGCGAAAGGTTTTGGATCTCAATAAAGAGGAACGGCACATCCGCGGCGGCCTTGCCACGCGTGAAAAATACCGCCGCGAAGGTCTGCTGCACCGATAAATTACAAGGTGTTACAACTGCCGCGATTCCCTTGACAATCGACCTGCGAATGGGTAGAATTGTACCAACAATCCGTTCGGAGGTTTCTGTATGAGAAGATTAGTCGTTTTGTCGGCGGTGTTCGTGCTGCTGTGTGCGCTTGCGTCATGCGGCCACGGCGACAACGTTGCCGTAACGGCCGATACGGGCGTTGACGTGTCCGGCGCCGCTGCGGGCGTTTCCCTCACGGAAGAGACCGCCAAAGAACTGCTCGGCGCGTTTGAGCCGGATCTGCTCGGCATCGAGAAGCCCATCGAGGAGTATTTCCTGCGCCTGAGCGCCACGCGCGTTCTGGAGCAGGACGGCTGTCTTGTCGAGGCCTTTGAGACCGAGGACGAGGTCAAAAGCGGCACGGCCGCGGTCGGCACCTTTGCCATCGTCGGGGTCGATTGCTACGTCTACGACGTCAATGCAGGCAAGTTCCTGCTGTTGACGAACGGCGGCGCTGTCGATACCGAAACGCTCACCACGACCGAAGCGCCCACGGACGAGAATGGCGAGTCCCTGCCGCCGTCGCCCTTTAACGAGCGCCAGCAGGAAGAGAACAAGACGCTATCCAAACGCTTCGCCGCCTATACCGCCGCGCAGCTCGGCCTTGCGAACGCCCCCGACACGTATTTTTACACCTTTGCCGAAAGTACGGTGACCGCCGCCGACGGCGCCACGGTCTACGTCGTCAAACTGTACGAACAGGACGGCTCACCGACCGGATATACCGTTGCCATCGGCGAAAACGGCGATTACGCCTACGACCCGCAAAACAAAGTGTACGTCGCTTTGTAAACGAAACCACAAAAGAATACACCCCGTAGAGTGATCTACGGGGTGTGTTTTTCTTCTCTTATTCGTAATGCGCGAGCGCGGCTTTGGCGCCCTCTGCGACCTTGCGGCGCAGTTCTTTCGGCGTTTTGACCTCGACCCGGCCGCCGAACTGCAAAACCCATGCGGCCAACCCGTCGCTGACAACGGCGTTGGTCTTCAGCAGAAAGCGGTTTTCGTCGTTTTGCTGCAGTTTAAGCGTTTCGCCGAAACGGTCAAGCATCGTCTCCAACAGTTCGTTGTCGCAGATCAGTTCGACGGGCTTCGGCTCGGAACCGCCGTACATATTAAAGAGTTTGGAGGCGTAATCGGCGGAATCGAATTTCACCTTGTAGTCGGAAATCTCGCTGAACGGGCGCATTTTTTCCTTCGTGACTTCCAGGCGCTTGATCTTATCGATGCGAAGATGCATCAAGTTGTCATATTTCTCGTTGTTGCAGACAAGATAATAGTGGTCGTCCATCCAGATCATGGCGTACGGGCTGACCGTAAAGCGCTTTTCTTCGCGTGAGGCCTTGAAGTCTTTGCCGATTCTGCGCCGCGAATAAAGGAAGGTGATCTTAACCCCGTCGTGAATGGCGTCGTCAATGAAGCTGATGGTGTAATACAGTTCCTCGTTGCGGCATTTGGGGCGGTTGTCGACGTACACCTGGTCGTGCAGGACTTTGGCCTGCGACTTGCTTGCCATGCTTTCGATCTTTTCGACCAGCCGCTGCGTCTTTTTGGCGGAAATGAAGTTGGCGGCCTGCACGGCGTCGGACAAAAGACGGAGTTCGGCCGGCTCGAATTTGCGCGAGCCGATAAAGTACCCGCCCGTTAATTTGCTGCCGTTGTGGATCACGTCGCAGCCGTAATCTTTCAGTACGTCTATATCTTTATAGATCGACTTGCGCTCGGCGGTGATGCCGTACTCTTTCAGCGCGTCGCAGAGTTGCGAAGCGTTGAGGGGATGGGCCTCGTCGGTCTCGCGGTCAAGGATGTCGTAGAGGTACAAAAGTTTCAGTTTCGAGTTCTTGACTCCTGCCATGGTATCACTCCTTTGCACCTTTCATTGTACACGACTTTCCCGCGTTTGTAAATACTGTTTTCTGTTTGCGGTTTAACTTTACAAACGGCCGTTTCCGTTGTATAATAAAATGACTTTATATGTAATGTGGTGACGGTATGGTCGGTCTTAAAATCGGTTTGGATATCGGCTCGGGGGCGGTAACGGCCGCCGTCGAGGGCAATAAAGGCGTGGTGCTCTCCGAGCCCGCGGTGCTTGCTCTTGAGGCCGAAACGGGCAAGATCTTGGCGGCGGGTGAAGAGGCGTGCCGCATGACCGGCCGCTGCCCGGACGCCATCCGTCTGACTCGCCCGCTGCTCGGCAGCGGCATCGCAGAGCTGCAGGCGACGCAGGAGCTGCTGCGCATCTTTCTTGAAAAGATCTGTAAAAACAAGATCTTTAAACCTACCGTCGCCGCGACCATGCCCGCCGGCATTACCAATCTTGAAAAGCGAAACCTGCTCGGCTGTGTTTTGCGCGCGGGCGCGGGTCGCGCCGTCTTGATCGAAGAACCGCTTGCGGCGGCGCTCGGCATCGGCGTGATGACCGATAAGCCCTACGGCACCATGATCGTGAACGTCGGGGCGGGGACGACCGGCGTTGCCGTGATCACGATGGGCAGCGTGGCTGTCGCCAAGACCGTGCCCGTCGGCGGTAACCTGATGGACGAGCAAATCAAGCATTATCTTAAGGTCAATCGCGGGGTGTCGGTCGGCCGCCTGACGAGCGAAGAACTGAAAAAGACGCTCGGCGGCGCGAAAATGCGCGACGAGGCGATTGCCGCAATTGCACGCGGCAAAGAACTTTCCGGCGGTATGCCCCTCTATTTCGAGGTGACGGCGCAGGAAGTGAACTTTGCCATCCGCGACAGCGTGGACGCCATCTGCCGGGCGGTGCAATCGGTGCTCGAAGTGACGCCGCCCGAGCTCCTTCGTGATATTGCCGACGACGGCATCTTTTTGTGCGGCGGTCTGTCCGACCTCTACGGGTTGGACGACGCCATTTCCCAGGCAACGGGCATCCGCGTCAAGATCCCCGGCAACGTGACCGGTGCGGCGGCCATTGGCTGCTTAAGGGCGCTTACGACCGAAAACTATCTGTCACAAAACGGCTATCCGTTTGTGACACTTGAAACGCTTGATATCTGACGGAGGCCGATATGGTTCTGCTTGTAGTTGACGGAAACTCCATTCTCAATCGCGCTTTTTACGGCGTGCGTGATCTGAAAACGTCCGATGGAAGGCCGACAAACGGCATTTTCGGATTTATGAATATGCTGCTGTCGCTGACGAACACGTACCGTCCCGACGGCGTTGCCGTTGCATTCGATCTGAAAGCGCCGACGTTTCGCCACAAACTCTATGCGGCGTATAAGGCGAACCGTCACCCCGCGCCCGTCGAATTGCTCGAGCAGTTTCAGCCGCTTAAGGATCTGTTGACTGCGCTCGGTTATTCGATCGTTGAGTGCGAGGGTTTTGAGGCGGATGACATTCTCGGTACGCTTTCTCACGCTTGCGGTGCCGACGACAAATGCTACCTCTTTACGGGCGACCGCGACAGTTTTCAACTTGTCCGTGACAACGTCAGTGTGCTGTACGCCACTACGCGCACCAGCCAACCGGCGCTGGAGTATACGCCCGCAAGAATCAAAGAAGAATACGGCGTCGAACCGCTGCAGATGATCGAGATCAAAACCATTCAAGGCGACGCTTCCGACAATTTCCCCGGCGTGAAAGGCATCGGCGAGAAAGGGGCGGGGGACTTGATCCGCGCCTATGGTTCGGTCGATTATATCTATGAGCATCTCGATGAACTTGATCTGAAGCCCGCCGTGAAAGCAAAACTCGAGGAATCGAAAGAGATGGCGAAGCTCTGTCACAAACTCAGCACCATTTCCGTTGATGCGCCAATCGATACCGATCTGTCACACTACCGCGTCAAACCGGCCGATGAGAAGGCGGCGCTGCGGATGTGCCGTTCGCTTGAGTTGAATAACCTTGTCAAAAAACTGGACTTCTCCAACACCGATGCGGTCGAGGAGGATATCCCCGCCGCCGCCTCTTTTAAACTTTACGAAGCGGAGCCGGAAACACTTCTTGCGGAACTGAAACAAGCGGGTAAGGCGTATTTTGCCTGCCGTTATAACCACGGCAGTCCCGAGTTTGCCGTCTTTCGTACCGACAAGGGACTGGCGCTCCTGCAAAACGGAGATTTCTCATTTCTTACGTTTTTCGGCGAGTTTGCCGCCGACGCTTCGATCGAAAAGATTACCGACGACGCCAAGCATCTGTATGATTTTTGCGACCGCAGCGGCTTTGCTTTGCAAGCGCTTGTGCTTGACACGACGCTTGCCGCCTATCTTTTGGACCCGCAGTCTTCTTCGTACTCCGTGAACGAACTGCGCCGCCGCTACAAACTGGGCGCTGCCGCCATCGTCCCCGAAGAGGATTTGGCTGACTTTTTCGAGCGTGAAAAAACCACCGTTGAAGCGGCCGCGTTTATGAAGACGCTTTCTGAAAAACTCGGCGCGCTGATCGACGAAAACGGCCAGCGCAAATTGCTGACCGAACTCGAGATCCCGCTGGCGCGCGTGCTCGCTTCCATGGAACGCGAGGGCTTTTCGATTGACCGCGCGGGGCTTGAAGCTTACTCAGCCGACATCAAGAAACAGTTGGAGGGCAAACTCGACAACATTTATGAACTGGCGGGCGAACGCTTTAACGTCAATTCGCCCAAACAACTCGGCGAGATTCTGTTCTCGCCCGAAAAACTCGGTTTGAAGCACGGCAAAAAGACCAAAACCGGCTACTCGACGAACGCCGAGGAATTGGAAAAACTGCGGGATGAACACCCGGTTATCCCTGCGATCCTTTCCTACCGGCAGTTGGCGAAACTCGATTCCACCTACTGCGAAGGTCTGCTGGGCGTGATCGACACCGACGGCCGTATCCATTCGACACTGAATCAGACAGAAACGCGCACGGGACGCATTTCATCGTCGGAACCGAATTTGCAGAACATTCCCGTTCGCACGCCGCTCGGCCGCGAATTGCGCCGGTTTTTCAACGCGCGCGAAGGGTGTGTGCTTGCCGATGCGGACTATTCGCAGATCGAGTTGCGCGTACTCGCTTCACTTGCAGACGATCAAGCCATGATCGAGGCGTTCCGAAGCGGGGACGATATTCACAGCATCACCGCGTCACAGGTATTCGGTATTCCGCTTGCGGAAGTCAAGCCCGAGGATCGCCGCCGTGCAAAGGCCGTCAACTTCGGCATCGTGTACGGCATCGGCGCGTATTCGCTCGGCAAAAATATCGGCGCCGGTTTTTCGGAGGCCGACCGCTATATCAAGAGTTATCTCGCGCATTATTCCGGCATCGCCGCCTTTATGGACCGCTGCCGCGAGAGCGCCAAAGAGAAAGGGTATGCCGAGACGTATTACGGCCGCCGCCGCTATCTGCCCGAACTAAACGACCGCAACCCCGCCATGCGTTCGTTCGGGGAGCGCGTCGCGATGAATATGCCTATTCAGGGGACCGCGGCGGACATTATCAAAATCGCGATGATTCGCGTGTATGAACGGTTGGCGCAAGAGTTTCCCGAGGCGCGTCTGATCCTGCAGATCCATGACGAACTGATCATCGAAACGCCCGAAAGGGACGCCGAAGCCGTGGCGAATCTGCTGCGCGACGTGATGGAGCACGCCTGCGATCTGGCTGTGCCGTTGACGGTCGATTGCAAATGCGGCAAAACGTGGTACGATACGAAATGAGCGTGACGGTTAGGCGCGCCGTCGGGTCGGACGCCCCGGCGCTGGCCGCGCTCGAAAAAACCTGTTTTTCGACCCCGTGGAGCGAGCAGGCACTCGCCGAAGGACTTGCCCGTGAAGATGCCCGCTATTTTGCCGCCGTCATTGACGGAACGATAGTCGGCTATCTCGGGGCGCATAACGTTTTCGGCGACGTGAGCGTTACCAATATCGCGGTCGATCCCGCGTTTCGCCGTCACGGCGTCGCTTCGTCGCTGTTGTCTGAACTGCTGTCTTGCGCCCATGACGAGGGGGCGAGCCGTGTTCTGCTTGAGGTTCGCGTTTCCAACGACGCGGCCGTGCGTCTTTATGAGAAAGCCGGCTTTCGCCGTTTGTGCGTGCGTCCGCGCTTTTACGAGGCGCCCGTCGAGGATGCCGCTGTGTATGAATACGTTATCGGAGAGGTACTATGAAGGTTCTCGGAATTGAAAGTTCCTGCGACGAAACGGCCGCCGCCGTTGTGGAGGACGGCCGCACCGTTTTGTCGGACGTTGTCTCGTCGCAGGTCGAGGAACATAAGATCTACGGCGGCGTTGTGCCGGAAATCGCTTCCCGCCGCCACACGGAAGCAATTTGCGGCGTGGTCCAAAAAGCGCTTGCCGACGCCGGCTGTACGTTTACGGATATTGACGCGATCGCTGTCACGTATGCGCCCGGTTTGATCGGCGCGCTTTTGGTCGGCGTTAACTATGCAAAGGGCGTTGCGCTCTCTACGGGCATTCCGCTCGTTCCCGTTCATCATCTGCGCGGGCATATTGCCGCCAATTACGTTTGTTCGCCGGAATTGGAACCGCCGTTTTTGGCACTGGTCGTTTCGGGCGGTCATACCCATCTTGTGAACGTGACCGGCTATACGACGTTTGAGGTGCTCGGCAAAACGCGCGACGATGCGGCAGGGGAGTCACTCGACAAAGTGGCCCGCACGCTCGGTCTGCCGTACCCCGGCGGTCTGAATCTTGATAAGATTGCGGCCGATGGCGACCCGAACGCCTATCGTTTCCCGCACCCGCACGTGACGGGGAGCGAATACGATTTCAGCTTTTCGGGTTTGAAAACCTTTGCCGTCAATCTCGTGCATAACGCCGAGCAGAAAGGCGAGACTGTCGACACGGCCGATCTCGGCGCGTCGTACTTAAAAGCGGTGACCGATATTCTTGTCGGCCATACCATTTCCGCCGCCAAGGCCACGGGCGCCAAGAAGATCGTGCTTGCGGGCGGTGTTTCCGCCAATTCCGTTCTGCGCCGCCGTATGAATGAGGAGTGTGAAAAGCGGCATATCTCTCTGTATATGCCATTGCTTCGCTACTGCGGTGATAACGCCGTCATGATCGCCTCGCAGGGGTATTATGAGTATCTGAACGGGAAGCGCGCGGATCTGACCCTGAACGCCGCCGCAACGATGCCGATTGAAGAAAACTGAATCTCTTTCACGGTTTCGTGTTTTTCCTCACTATAAAACCTCCTATGGTACGTTTTCGTATCATAGGAGGTCGTTTTTATGCTTGCTTTTATTCGGCTTTTTCCGGGACGTTTTGCGGAAGGGAGATCTCTTTGTTGGCCACGATAAAGGTGATACGCTCTTCAAAAGAGGGACCGCCGTGTCCGCCGCCGATTCCGCCGTGGTCCGTGGTGATCAGGATCAGCCAATCCTCGGTGTCATAGGTATCTCTCGCCTTGATCGCTTCAATGATGTCGGCGCCCGTGGCTTCTGCATCGCGGAAAGCGCTCACATATTTCGGGTTGGACGGAGTGAACCCGGTGTTGTGTCCCTGATGGTCTGTAAATTCCAGTGTGGAGAAAATGAAATCGGAGCAGTCCTTTTTCTTGATGTCGGAAAGGATATTATGCGTTGTGCCGGTGTCGGTCAGCGCACGGCGATAGGTCGCCGCAATACCTTCGTTTTTGATGTATTGCTTTTCAGCGTAATACGTGGCGTTCTTTTTGCTGAAGTGACCGTCCCATGAAACGTAGAACGCGCTGTTATCGATGGTGCCGTCCTCCACCAGGGAAAGCAGCAGGGTTTTGGGCTCGATCTCTTTGACGATGCCGTTGTCTGTGATATGGTGTTCATCCGCTAAAACGCCGGTCAGCATCGAACACCAGCCGGGAGCGGTGGAGGTCGCCTGCGTGTTCTCGGCAGGATAGTTCACGCCGCCCGCATAGGTGAAGATGGCGTGGCCGCCGTCCTCGAGCAGGGTATTGATGGCGCTTTTCTTGGAGGTTGCAAGAAGCGGCAGCAAATCTGCGCGGCAACCGTCATAGCCGATCACGATGGCCTTTTTCTCGGTTTTGCCCTCCGGGAGCGGCGCGGCGAAATGCGCGGAAATCAAATCGTAGACCACCGTTTGCGGCAGCGCGGTTTCCCAGGTGTTCTCCATCATATCAAGACTGTTGATGGCGTCTTCAAAGGGCGTGTCCGGCACGGCGTCGTCGCCGGGAGCCAGCCATTTGCTTGGATGATAGATAAACAGATTGAGAACGCACCCGCCGACGATCAGCAGAACGCAGAGCACGGGAATCAGAATTTTGAGTACTTTTTTCATTGAAATATCTCCTTTCATTATTTCTTGAATCGTATTATACAATATTGTTCGGATTTCTGCAAGCGGTGTTTGGCAGAAGTCAGCAATCTAAAACACCTTGTTCCGCATTACAAAGTCGCGGTTTTCAGTGCTTCGACTGCCGTTTGCGCGGCGGCAAAAGCCGCGTCGCCCTCTCTGACGGAGAACAAAAGGCGAAGTTTTCCCGCCTGTCGTACGGCCGTCAGACGGTACGGCGTGCGCTGCAAAAAGACGGGGAAAGGCGTCAACTCGGCGTCGGGCAGACGGTTGTTCCAATACGCGAGGTCAAAATTCAGAAACGTGTATGAGAACAGACGCTTGTCCATACAGCCGTAATGCAGGGCCGTTCGCTTGGCGGCTTTATTTCGCAGCGCGCCCGCCGCGTACAGGTGCGACGCGTCGGTGAGCGAGGGGAGAAGTTTCATGCCGAACACGTCGGTGTAAAAGGCGGAAAAGCAACTCGTCAGTTTTTGATACGCGTCGTGCTGCATCGCCTGGACGGGCGTCCCTTTCGTGCGCTTGGCAAGTTTGACGTACACCGACCCGTCGTACGCGCCGATATCGTATTCTTTCCCGGGTCCGAAAAACACGCGCCGGTCGGCGTTCCACAGCACGGCGTTTTCGTTCGGGCGCAGTTTCACGGTCTTGCCCAATTCGCGGTAAAAGGCGTAGGCGACGGCGGTCGCAACGTCGATTTCTGCTTCGCTGCAAGCGGCGGTCAACCGTGCGGTTTCTTCTTCGTTCAGCACGTATTCAGTCGTTTTAACTGCCGGTGCGGACTGCGCGCAGTGCGCTTTTGCCGTTGCATAATCTTGGGGTGTAAAATCACGCGGCGATTTTACCCAATCATAGTTCAAACTGCCCGTCGTCTTATCAATGAGGGGAGAAAAGACCGTCAGCGGCAGTTCGGTTTCGTCCGAAAACAGGCGGACTTCCGTTTCCTCAATGTCGAGCGTGCGGCGTTCGTAAAACGCGAGCAGTTCGCCCGTCAGCAGGATCAGCGTTTTGACGTCGCAGACGGCCGTGTGGCCCGCCGCCAACAGCGTGCCGTCCGATGCAATGCGGAATACGAACAGCCGTTCCCAAAAATCGATCCCTTCGTTTTGCAGGGTGAGCGCTGCTTTATCGCCGCTTTCATTGACGGGCTCTGCTTGCGGCCGCACTTTGTCGGGCGTGACAACGGCGGTCGCGCCGTCCATCGTAACGGCGGCGGTCAGGATCGGGTGTTTGGCCGCGAGCATTGCCAGCGCTTTGTTTAGTTCCTGTTCGTCGGGCGTCTGCGTTAAGCGGGCGCAGAGCACGACGCAGTTTTCAAGTTCAAACAGGCGGTTGCGCGTCAGGCCGAGTTTTGTCGGTTTCATCTTACTCCTCCGGCTCTTCGGCGTGCAGAACCGTCTTGATCAGTTTCTGTTTGAGTGCCCAAAGTTTGACGGAATAGTCCACGTAATAGCGGTGCGGGTTTTCAAAGCGCGTGACCTCTTCCCAGAGGGTGTTGACCTGCTCCGAGCAATAGGTGCGCATTTCTTCGAGCGAGGGGGAATCATAGACGCAAACGCCGTTTTTCATCACGGGAACGAGCAGTTCGCGCGCCACGAAATTGTCTACCGTTTTGCGCTTCCACGTGAAGTCGGGGTCAAACAGGGGATAGGTCTTTTCGGTTTCGATGCTCTCATCGGCAAGTGTCAGCACGTCGGCGATGGCCTTGCCGGTCTCTTTGTCGAACAGGCGCCACACTTTTTTGTCGCACGGCGTTGTGATCTTAGCAACGTTGTTGCTGACCATGATGACCGGGCGGGCGGACTCGCCTTCGCCGGTCTCGCTGAGCTTATACACGCCGTCAAGGATGGGGGAGGACGATGAGGTGATCAGTTTTTCGCCGACTGCAAAACCGTCGATTTTTGCGCCCTGGCTGAGCATATCTTTGATCAGCACTTCGTCCAAAGCATTCGAAACGTAAATGTCGCAGTCGGGGAAGCCGGCTTCATCCAGCGCACGGCGCACGCGTTTGGAAAGATAGGTCATATCGCCGCTGTCGATCAGTACGCCGCCCGGTCTGAGCCCCTGCGGCACAAGCACCTCGTTAAATGCGTTCACGGCGTTCACAAGGCCGCTGTCAAGCGTGTCGTAGGTGTCGAGGAGCAGCAGACCTTCTTCGCCGTGCTCGCGCAGATAGGCGCAAAAGGCGTCATACTCGCTGTCAAATAACTGCACCCAACTGTGTGTCATGAGATTGGCGGCAGGGATGCCGTGCTTTTCGACGGCGGTATACAGCGTGGTGGCATTCACACCGCCGATGTACGCGGCGCGTGCACCGTCAACCGCGGCGTCAAGACCCTGTGCGCGGCGTGCGCCGATCTCGATTACGCGGCGACCCGCGGCGGCGCGGCAGATGCGGTTCGCCTTGGTCGCGACCAGTGTTTGATGGTTGATGCAGTTGAGCAGGGTGGTCTCGATCAACTGTGCTTGCAGCGCGGGGCCGTGTACCTTGACGATGGGCTCGTTCGGAAAGACGGGCGTACCCTCCGGCACCGCCCAAAAATCGCACGAAAAGCGGAATGTACGCAAATACTCGGCCAACCTGTCAGAAAAACCGTGCGCTTTCAGCGAAGCGATTTCCTCTTCGCTGAATTTGAGGTCTTTCAGCCGCTGTAAGAGCGTGCCGAGACCCGCCATCACCGCAAAGCCGCCGCGGTCGGGCAGTTCGCGGAAAATGACGTCATAGGTGACGGGCAGGTCGGCCGTCCCCGCGGCCAACAGGCCCTCGGCGGTCGCCAGGCAGTTGTATTCGGTGATAAACTCTGAAAGCATAGGACTTCCCTCCGGTTTCTACTTTTCTATATTAACACATCCCCGCTTTTTTCGCAATCCTTCTCGAATAAAAAGAAAATACAGAGGCAGTGTATTGTGACGCATATCATTATTCAAAACTGAATTTCTGTTAAGAAATGGCAAAACACGAAATAATTTGTTGATTTTTAGAAAACTGTATGCTAAAATAAGCACAATTGTAAATCCATAGGAGGATTTTCTTATGAGGACAAGAAAACAATCTCCCGGCAGCAGAAACATTTGCGGCCTTCGTATCGAGCAGCGCCGTAAAGAAATCAATATGAAGCAGAAAGATCTGCTTACCCAGCTTCAAATCCGCGGCGTTGATCTGACCGCTTCCGGCCTTTCCAAAATCGAAGGCCAGCTTCGTTCTGTCTGCGATCACGAGTTGGTTGCGATTTCCGATGCTTTGGGCGTTTCCGTCCTGTGGCTGTTGGGGCTTGAGAAATAATATTTGCTTTTCTTTCGGCGCGGTTATCCGCGCCGATTTTTTTGTATAGCCGCGGCGCCGGTGCCCAAACTATCTGTGATGTTATTTGACTGTTGCTTTTTGTCGAATTTTATGCTATTCTGTCAATATCAAGAACGAAAGGGGAGAGCGCTATGATCGGCAGCCGGATCCGGCAGTTTCGCGAGTATTGCGGGATGCATCCCGAACAGATCGCGAAATCGCTCGGGGTCGAGGTTCAGCGTTACCTTTCGTTTGAAGAGGGGACCGAGATCCCGACCATCGACATCCTTGAAAAGATCGCCGCGATCTACAAGATCACGCTGGACGAATTATACGGCTATTCGCCGCGAATGACGGTCATGTCGCCCGACCGGGAAGATCGGCTCGCTGACCGGGTCCAGCCGGATCTTCTCAAGATGAGCGATTTGTCTTGGGAGGAACAGCAGCTGATACTGACCTACCGTCTGCGCCCCGACAAAGAACGGTTTATTCAACGGGTTTTGGAACAATCCGTCGAAGATAATACAGAAAATGGGAGGAAATGAGTATGAAATACGAAATTCAGGGCGGTAACTTCCCGGTCGTTATCTGCACGCTTGAGCCGAACGAGTCTGTTATCTCCGAAGGCGGCGGCATGAGCTGGATGAGTCCCAACATGGTCATGCAGACGACCTCCAACGGCGGCCTTGGTAAAATGCTCGGCCGTATGGTCACGAAAGAAAGCATGTTCCAGAACCGCTACACTGCGCAGGGCGGCGAGGGCATGATCGCCTTTGCCAGCAGTTTGCCCGGCGAAGTGATGGCGCTGCAGGTCGATCCGCAGCACGAGTACGTCTGTCAGAAATCGTCGTTCCTTGCGTCCACCGAGGGCGTGCAGCTGTCGGTCGTTTTCCAAAAGAAACTGGGCGCCGGCCTGTTTGGCGGCGAAGGTTTCATTATGCAGCGTTTGAGCGGAACGGGCCTTGCGTTCGTTGAGGTCGACGGTTCTTCTGTGCGCTATAATCTTGCAGCGAATCAACAGTTGGTCGTCAGCAGCGGTCACGTTGTCATGATGAGCGCCACTTGCCACATGGATATCAAGACCGTTCAGGGCGCCAAGAACATCGTTTTCGGCGGCGAAGGCCTGTTCAATACCGTCGTTACCGGCCCCGGTGAAGTCGTTCTTCAAACACTGCCGATCTCGCGGCTTGCAAGCTCCATTCAGCCCTACGTCGTTACCGGCAAATAAGTATCATAAAAATTGCCCCGTTCATTGGGGCGTGCAGATTAGGGATTTCACAGCCTCAAAAAGCGGCTTTCAGCGTAATACTGCGTTATTTTTCTCGGAAACCGACAGGTTTCCTTCGAA